>NZ_JANSJH010000040.1:0-20231 GCF_047462495.1 Synechococcus sp. H55.2
TCGCCGTAAAGCGGATGGGGAAACCCCACCCGCCTGCGCGGTGGGGTAGTTCATACTTGAGCAACTGATGTGCTGAGAAAGGCGACTGAAGAGTGCTCATCAGAGTGCTCACCGTTTCCGATCCCGAAAAAAAGCTGAATAAGTTTCTGCTGCCTAGGGATCCCTCTTAGTCTGGAGGGGATCGCTAGGGAGCTGATATCCTTGGAAACTTTTGTCCTCATTAAGCAAGTTCCCGATCAAAATGCCAAAGCCGGCATCAACAGTGACGGCACGATCGACCGGGCCAAGGCCAAGCGGATGCTGAACCCCTTCGATCGCTATGCGCTGGAAGCGGCCCTGCAAACCAAACGGCAACATGGGGCGAGGGTGACAGCGATCACGATGGGGCCACCGCCGGCCATCGAGGTGCTCTACGAGGCCATTGCCCACGGCGTGGATCGGGGCATTTTGATGACCGACCGCCGCCTGGCCGCTTCGGATACCTTGGCCACTGCCTACACCCTGGCCCACACGGTTCGCTATGCGGGCCGGCCCGATGTCATCTTCTGCGGGCTGCAGACCACCGACGGCGACACGGCCCAGGTGGGGCCCCAGTTGGCCGAGCGGCTGGGGATCCCTCAGGTTACCTATTGCGAGGCCTTTGAGATCCGCGATGGGATTCTGGTGGCGCGGCGGGCCATCGAAGGGGGATCCCAGACGGTGACGGTGCCGCTGCCGGTTTTAATTACGGTGGCCAATTCGGCGCGGCGCCTGGCCTATCCCACCCTACGCGGCGTGCAGCGGGTGCAGCGGTTGATGCGGGATGAGGCGGCACGGGCCGAGGCCATCCAGATTCTCAACCTGGACGATGTGGGGGCCGATCCAAAGCGCTGCGGCCTCCAGGGATCCCCGACCATCGTGGCCGCCACCGAAAAAGTAGGGGAAATCGGCGGCAACTGTCAGGTCTTTCAAGGGCAGCCCGTGCCGCAACTGATCAGCCAACTGACGCAGGCCGTTGACCTCTTCCGCTGCGCTGCAACTTCCTAGTCCTGTTGGCCAAGTCCCCTCTCCTATCGGCCCCAGAGTGGCTGGCGAAAGCTTTCGGTTTTAGGCGGTGAAAAGCTGACAAAGTTGACCCGGAGAAACTTTGCTTCACCTCGTCGCAACAGATGAGATTGCCCTCGACCCAATCTCAATTCAGGAGTCACGGTTCTATGGATCATAAGCGGATAGTGGTCTTCGCCGAGCAGGTCAAGGGTGAGTTGCAGCCCATCGGCCTGGAGCTGTTGGGAGCGGGGCGACGGCTGGCCGACAAGCTGGAAGCTACCCTGAGTGCCCTCGTCCTCGGCCACAACATCGCTCACCTGCCCCCGATCCTGATCGGCCACGGGGCGGATCAGGTCTTCATCGCCGACCACCCCGAGTTGGCCGAATACCGCACCCTGCCCTACCGCCGCGTTATCCTGGACTTGCTCAAAAGCTGGCCCCAGCCACCCCACACCATCCTGCTGGGATCCACCACCACCGGTCGGGACCTAGCCCCCCGTCTGGCCGCCCACCTGGAAACCGGCCTGACCGCCGACTGCACCGAGCTCGACATCGGCCCCTTCGAGTATAGCAACAGCCGGGATCCCAGCAAGTCCGGCCTCTTCCCCGAATGCCTGTACGCCATTCGGCCCAGCTTTGGCGAGTCCCTCAAGGCCCGCATCCTCGGCCCCTGGAAAAACCCGCAAATGGCCACCGTGCGCCCCGGCGTGATGCTGCCCTTGCCGTGGGACGGCTCCCGCCAAGGGGAAGTGATCCCGGTGCCGGTCAACTTGGAGCCGGAGGATCTCAAGCTGCACATTGTGGAAACGGTGCGCAACCTCTCCCAGGCCGTAGATCTGACGCGGGCCAAAGTGATCGTTTCCGGCGGCTACGGGCTGGGATCCCCAGAAGGCTTCGAGCTGATGAGAGCGCTGGCCGCCTGTTTCCCCAACAGCGCCGTCGGTTCTTCCCGCAAGGCTGTGGATGCCGGCTGGATCCCCTATGCCCACCAGGTGGGGCAAACCGGCAAAACCGTTCGCCCCCAGCTCTACATCGCCTGCGGCATTTCCGGCGCCATCCAACACCGCGTCGGCATGGACAAGTCCCAGACCATCATCGCCATCAACAAAGACAGCGCCGCCCCCATCTTCAAATTTGCCCACTACGGCATCGTCGGGGATCTCTACCAGGTGGTGCCGGAGCTGATCCGGCAACTGCAACAGAGACAGGAGGAGATCCGGGAAGGGGCCGACGAGCGGATCCCTCTCTTGCAAAGTCGCTGAGCAGATCCAGGGAAACGCCCTAGTGCAGAGCCATCGTCAGCAGCCCCTGCTGCCCCAGCAACAGCTCCCGCAGCAGGGTTACCAGGCCCACCCACACCACAGGCGCCATGTCCACCCCCCCCAGCGGCGGGATCAGGCGGCGCGTCGGGCGCAACAGAAACTCCGTCAGGCCGACCACCAGGGAGTAGGGCAGCCGGGAAGTATCCAGTTGCGGATACCAAGACAGGAAAATGCGCAGCACAAACAGGACGGTGTAGATCGCCAATAGCGGACCCAGCACCCAGGCAGTGAATTGCGGCAGCATACGTCTTGCAGGAACCAGGCTCTAGAGGATACTCGGAATGCAGGCACTCGGCTCTAAGCTTAACCCCAACTTTTTAAAACTTTAACTCCGTTTCCAAAATAGTCCTACAAGCAGGGCGGCAGCCATTAGAGACTAGCGTCATAATGGTCGTATCTTGCTAACTCCAGGCAGGGATCCCATGCAGGGAAGATTACAAGAGATCGATATCCGCAGCATCCTTCAACTGATCGAGTTGGGCCAGCGCACCGGTGAACTTTTCGTAGAGGCCAGCCGCTCCGCCTACTGGTTCGTCTTTTTCCTAAATGGGCGAATCATCTACGCCTCCGAAAGCGAAGGCAACATCACCCGCCTCAAAGACTACCTGCGCCGCCTCAAGCTGGAAGCCGCCCTAGACGAAATTCAGATCCCTCCCAAAGCTGCGGTCAATGCCCCCGAGTACAACCGCCTCTGGTCTTTGCTGGAAAACCACAAGCTCAACCCCAGCCAAGGCAAGCAGATCCTGCTGGGCATGGTGCGGGAAGTCCTCTTCGACCTGCTCAGCCTCCACCAGGGCTCCTTCATTTTCGAGGCTGGATCCCCCTTGGCCCCCCAGTTGACCACCTTCCCCGTCACCCCCCTGCTCACCGAGATGGTCACCCAGGTGCAGGAGTGGAAAAAGCTACATCCCTATATCCAGGCTCCCAACCAAGCCCCCACCATCGTCAACCCCCTCCCCCTCCAGCAAACCCTGCCCGCCCCCGTCTTCAAAGCCCTGAGCGAGTGGTCCGACGGCAAAACCAGCATTCGCCAGATGGGTCGCTACCTGGGCCGAGATACCCTGGCAGTGGCCAAGGCCATCTATCCCTATGTTCGCCAAGGGGCGATTCACCTCTCCGAGCCCGTCCTGATTGCCGAGCCCCAGCACAGCCGTCCCCTCAAAGCCGGCGACAAGCCCAGCCACATCCTTTGTATCGACGACTCCATGGCCATCCAAAAAACCGTGGAGTTCATCCTGCAAAACGAGGGCTACCAGGTCACCACCATCGGCAACCCCCTCAAAGCCCTAGGACAGGTGTTTCTCCTCAATCCCGACATGATCCTCTGCGATGTGGCCATGCCCAAGCTGGATGGGTACGAGCTGTGCGCCATGTTGCGCAAATCCAGCCAGTTCCGCGAAACCCCCATGATCATGCTCACCGGCAAGGACGGCTTCACCGACCGGATCAAGGCGCGCATGGCCGGGGCCAACGAGTTTCTCAGCAAGCCCTTCTCCGAGAAGGAGTTGTTGACCGTCGTCGAATCTTATGTGGGCCCACCTCCCAAGCGGGGCGGCGGCGAATAGGCACGGGGTAGCCAAGTCCCAATCAATCCAAATCGAGAACAAGGCTGAGCAGGCGGAATACTGGACAGAGGAGTAACCACGCCGAAAAATAGGATTAGCCACGGCCACAAGGCCAGGTGTGGCCAAAAGCGTCGAAAGACAAAATCTCGGTTGAGGTGGCCCCTAGGGTCAACCAGACCCGCGAAACACAACAGGAGCGAGATGACCATGAGCAAAGTGCTGGTGGTGGATGACAACCGTACCTATCTGGAGACCATTTCCAGTTTGCTCTCCGAGAGCGGGTTGGAAGTCTCCACAGCCATGGACGGTGTGGAGGCGATGGACATCATTCGTCAGCAGAAGCCTGACGTGGTGGTGCTGGACATCGTCATGCCCCGCATGAACGGCTACGAAGTGTGCCGGGAAGTGAAGGGAGATGAAAGCACCAAGCACATCCGCATCGTCGTGTGTTCCACCAAAGATCAAGCCTTTGATATCGAGTGGGCCAAGCGCAATCGAGCGGATGCCTATGTAACCAAGCCCTTCAAGCCTCAAGAGCTATTGGCTACCATCAAACAGCAGTTGCGGGAGATCAAGGAGACCGGCCAAAAATGAGTCGCGTTTTGGTGGTGGAAGACAGTCAATCGCAGCGAGAGATGATCGGCAAGTTGCTGCAGGAGAATGGCTTTGAGGTGATGACGGTGGGAGATGGGGTGGAAGCCGTAGAGGCGGTGAAGCAAAGCAAGCCCGATCTGATTGTGCTCGACATCGTTATGCCGCGGATGAATGGCTACGAGGTGTGCCGTCTCCTCAAGGCCGATCCGCTCACCCAAAAAACCCCGATCGTCATGTGTTCCTCCAAGGGCGAAGAATTCGACCGCTACTGGGGGATCCGCCAGGGAGCAGATGCCTACATTGCCAAGCCTTTCCAGCCGCAGGAACTGGTGGGTACGATTAAGCAATTACTGAGAGGCTAGGAACCGCCCATCCCGCTTCTATGCCTGCTGGCAGAGCCCAGAAGGGCTCTAGGCCCTGGGCAAGGGAGGGGCGGCCACCCCTCCACAAGACCATCGATACGGGGGAGCATCATGCTGGGGGATCTGGATCTGTTGATGGGGGATGAGACCCAAGAATTGCAGGAAATGGAGGCTCCCGAAGGTGAGCTATTCCTGAAATTCAAGGTCGCCACCGGAGAAGAATTTGCGCTGCCGGCGGTAGCGGTTGTGGAGGTGATAAGCATCGGCCCCGAGAAAATTACCCCCATGCCGAATGTCGCGCCAGTTCTGCTGGGCACTCTGAACTTGCGGGGCGAAATCATTTGGGTTGCGGATCTGGGGCAATTTTTGGGGATCAGCCCGCCCCTCAACCTCGACCGCGCCGAGCTCCCTGTGGTGGCCGTGATGGATCAACAGGATTTGCTGATGGGCCTGGCCGTGGATTCAATTGTGGGCATGGAGTGGCTGAAGACGGAATCGGTGCGGCCTGTTCTCGTGGCTCCTGAGTCGATGGCTCCCTTCTTGCGAGGGGAATGGGTGGTGCCCGAGACGGGATCCCGCCTGCCATTGCTGGATCAGTCGGCCATCCTCAGATCCAATCGTTGGAGTTAACAGGCAGTCCTCTGTGAACTTGGCAAAAAGAGAGTGTATAGTTCCTATCAAAGAGCCAGGCTGGCTTCCTTCACAATGGGGAAAGCCGGTCTTGTCCAAAGTGCGCGCCAAGCCTGGTGAAGGTGGGGTTGCCTTGACAGCTATATCGGGAGATGGCGGCAAAAACGTGTTCTTGTACTCGCTATGGGCAGAGGGAGAAATAGCCTACATACATAGTATCTGAGATGAAGGTGTTGGTGTTGGGGGGCGTTCCGTTGGCATCTGCGTTGAAGCGTGAACAGAGCTAACCAAGCAGGGAAGGGAGGATCCATGGTTTCGAGCGCGAACACTCAGAGAGACTTCACCGAGGCAATGGTCGCCTTTTGGCAGGGAGACTACGTTCAGGCAGTACGGTTGTTGAACCAAGTGGCCGCTGCTCAGCCACAGGATACCGCCGTCAAGTTGCTGCTGGCTTCGGCCCAAAGGCAAGCCGGGCTGTTGCTGGAAGCTCGCCACACCTACAGCACCATCCTACAGACGGCCAGTGATCCCGACGAGCTGGAGTCGGCCCGCAAGGGGCTGGAGGAGCTGCTGCAAATGGCACCGGAGCTGGCGGACATGCCCGACTCCTCAGAAGCAGTGGACGAGCTTCGCTCGCAAGAGGGGTTGGCGGATGAGTCCCCCGCCGCCGATCCCTTCCTGCAGTTTGAGGAGAGCAGGGAAGAGGAAGTGGATCCCTTCTCAATGGCAGGCGACCCCTTTGCCGCCGCTGGGGATGTTTTGGCTGAGGAAGGCGGATTCGAGGATCCCTTTGAGACCGGGCTGCAGATGCCGGAGGCCGAGCCGTTGTTCCCATCTTACCAGCTGCCAACCCATCCGCGGGTGACGCCGCCGGCCATTTCGGGGCGGGTAAGTGCGCAAGAGAGCAGGCCTCACACCGATCCGGTGGTCGAGGATGACTTTGCCTTCCTGAACGAGTTCGACCGAGAGCACTTGCAAGCCCTGGAAGGCGACTCCGACTCCATTACGCAGTTGGCCGGCGATGCAGATTTTCCCGAAGAGATGGGCTTGTCCCTACCCGGCTTTGAGGAGGAGGGAGGGGGATCCCTGGATGAGGGCCTGCCGACGGAATTGGCCGCGCCCATGAGCGAGCCGATCCCTGCCCCCGATGAAGACACAGCCAGTCCCGGCTCTGCCCTTTTCGATCTTGACGAGCTGGACAGCCTGGATCGCGAACTGGCCGGCATGGAGGGCGGCGAGCCGGTCTTCTACCCAGATGAGGGGGCGACCGAGGGGATGGCCGGGATGGCGGCAGAGATGGCCGGCGGAGCAGCCCAAGTTTTGCAGCCTCAAGGCCTGCCCACTGCCTCGATTCCCCTTCCTGGTGCAGGCGAAGCAGGGACAAGAACATCTGCCGGGCTCGCCAACCGCCCGCTTGCCGATCGGCAATTGGCCACGGCGCTGATCCAAGGAGCGGTGAGTTTGGCTGCCGGGCTGGCGATTGGCCTGGGGATCCCGGCCAATGGGGGAGCTCGCTTGATGGCCGGCGTCATCGGAGGTGGGGTGGTCGGCACGGTAGCCGGGGTTGTACTTGGGGCCAGTAGTGCCAAACACCTTCGCTCCGCCGCCCAAGAGCTGGCTGGCCACTTTGCCGCCTTGGCCCAGGGGAATTACTCAGTACGAGCCACAGTCAATGCCCCTGATGAGCTGGGGCGCTTGGCCGACAGCTTCAACCAGATGGCGGCTGCCATTGAGGCCACCTTCACAGAACTGAACCAGCGGGCTGCCGAGCAGGGGCAAGCTAAGGAAGACCTCCAGCGCCAGGTGATTCGCCTGTTGGACGACGTGGAAGGGGCTGCCCGTGGGGATCTAACCGTGCGGGCAGAGGTGACTGCCGATGTGCTGGGGGCGGTGGCCGACTCCTTCAACCTGACCATTCGCAGTCTGCGAGACATTGTCAGCCAGGTGAAGCGGGCCGCCGCCGCCGTGAACGATGCCGCCTTGCAGAATGAGGACTTTGCCCGCAGCCTCTCCGCCGATGCCTTGCGCCAGGCGGAGGAGATTTCCAACTCCCTCAACTCCATTCAGGAGATGACGGAGTCCATTCAAGAGGTGGCCAGCAACGCCCGCGAGGCGGCCAACGTGACCGCCCAAGCCACAGAAGCAGCCTCTCGCGGTGGAGAAGCGGTGGATCGGACGGTCAGCGGCATCCTGGAGATCCGGGAAACGGTGGCGGAAACCACCCGCAAGGTGAAGCGCTTGGCGGAGTCCTCGCAGGAAATCTCTAAGATCGTGGCCTTGATTTCACAAATTGCCTCGCGCACCAACCTGCTCGCCTTGAACGCCAGTATTGAGGCCGCCCGAGCCGGGGAATCGGGACGGGGCTTTGCCATCGTGGCCGATGAGGTGCGACAACTGGCCGACCGAGCCGCCAAGGCCTCGAAGGAAATCGAGCAGATTGTGTTGCAGATCCAATCGGAAACCGGCAACGTGATGACGGCCATGGAAGAGGGCACCCAACTGGTGATCGAGGGGACACGGCGGGCCGAGCAGGCTAAGAACAGCCTGGACGAGATCATCGAGATCAGCCACCAGATCGACGGATTGGTGCGGGCGATTTCTCAGGCCACTGTGCAACAGACGGAAACCTCTCGCTCGGTGGCGCAGTTGATGCAATCGGTGGAGTTGACCGCCAACGAGACTTCCAAGGAGGCGCAGAAGGTGGCGACTTCGCTGCAACAGTTGGTGAGCATTGCCCGTGAGCTGCAGGCTTCCGTCGGTCGCTTCCGGGTGGGGGATGAATGAGCAAATCTGCTTTTTTGAGGGCATTCTAGGGACTAAGGATCCCAGGGACGAGAAGTCCCCGCTCTTCCACGGCACTGGGATCCCCCTTTGCAACATTGGCCAAACGCTTTGCTCAGCCTGGTCGGTCTGTTATCACTGATGCATACTTGTGGGCTGTAGGAAGGGCCTCCTGCCATGAACGAAGAAGCACAGAAGCGGATCCTCAGTTATTTCATTGAAGAAGCCCGCGACCACTTGGCAACGATCGAGCAAGGGCTCCTCAGCCTGCGCGACAGCATGAGCGATCCTGAGCTGATCAACGAGCTGTTCCGGGCTGCTCACTCCATCAAGGGGGGAGCCGCCATGCTGGGCCTCACCAGCATCCAACGGACGGCCCACCGCATGGAGGATTTTTTCAACATCTTTCGCTCTCGTCCCGGCGGAGTGCCTGTCGATCAGCACCTGGAAACTTTGCTCTTGCAGGCCTTTGATGGGCTTGCGATGTTGTTGGAGGAGCTACAGAGCCCCCGCGGCCTCACCGAAGAAGTTGGCAACACCACGCTGGCGGAATTGGAGCCGGTTTTTCAAGAGACCGAAAGGCACATTCAAAATCTTCTGGGCGAGGGCCCTGTCTCAGCTCCCGTCTCGCCACCGGCAGCCCGTACCCTGCAGCAGGACATGGCAGAGGTGGTGCCGCAGCAGTTGCGCCAGATGCTGGAGCTGTTCAAGCGAGGGGAGCAGCCAGGCGTTCGCGATCAGCTAGTGGCGGCCAACGCCGTCCTCAAAGAGATCGGACAAGTTCATCATCTGGCGGGCTGGCAGCAGTTGACAGAAACTTTCGGGCAAGCCCTGGGCAACCCCGACGCCGATCTGCGAACGTTGGCTTTGGTCGCCCTGCGGGATTTGAAGCAGGGACAGCAGCTCATTTTGGCCGGCCAGCCGGAACAAGTTGCCCCTTCTCCAGAACTGCAACAACTGGCTCGCCCTGCCGCCCCCCCTGCCCCACCGGATCCTTGGGAGGTGCTGGTGCATCAGCAGATCCCAGCTCTGTTGCGCCAGATGCTGGAGTTGTTCAAACGTCCCGACGACCCAGCTACCCGACCGGCCCTGCAAGCTTTGGCGCAATCTTTGCAGGATTTGGGACAGTCCTCAGCTCTGGATCTGGGAGGCTGGACAGACTTAGCCCGCTTGATCGTCGAGATTTTGGCGGATCCCGGCCAGAACTTGCGACAACTGGCCCTGCCGGTGCTGCGAGATCTGAAGCAAGCTCACCAAGCTCTGGCCAGCGGAGCGGCAAACACCATCCAGCCCTCGGCAGAGTTGCTGGCCTTCCGCCCTGTGCCGGCAGCCCCCGAAGAGCCAGAGGTCTCGAAGCTCTTCGAGCTTGGCCTTGCTGGGGAGTCTGAGGCAGAGCCGCTGTTTACCCAACCTGAAGATGCCCCAGAGGATTGGGCTGCGGCTGCTTGGATCCCTGCCGAAGCAAGTGCTGCCCCCCATCGGAGCTGGGAAGCTGAGCCCATGCCAGAAGCCGAGACATCCTTGCAGGAGCAGGAGAGCGCAGAAGCGAGCTGGGATCAAGTGGTGGAACAGCCGGCATCCCTCTGGGAAATGGACACGGCTTTGGATTCAGAGAACCTGCTCGCTCCTGCACAAGAGGAGAGCCTAGATCTGAGTTGGCCGGAGGCCGCAGCGGCCTGGGAGGAAGACCGGGAAGCAGCCGCCGTGCCGGCAGAAAACCCAGAAGAGGATGGGCTGGGATCCAACTTGGCCTCTGTTGCGGAAGACTTCCATGCCACCCCCTTGGATCTGGAGGAAGAAGCCGCTTCGGCCTTTGACGAGCTGTTTGCCAACGCAGAAGCGCTATCCGATATCGAGGAGTTCCCGCCGGAGCTGATCCCCCCTTCTCCTGAGCCTTTCTTGCAGACCTTTGCGGAACCGAGCCCAAGCTTGGAGGAGGAGGGAGTCGAGGCCGATCTGGCGGATCTGTTTGCCGAAGTGGTGGGTGAAGCGGCAGCAGAGCCTGCCGAGCTGACAGGGGCTGAGGAAGCGAGCCAGGCCGTCTGGACGGTTGCACAACAGGAAGTGCCGGCCCAAGCTGCTGCAGAAATCGCAGAGGAGGTGTTTGACTTTGCCCCAGAGGAAGCCGCAAGTGCCGGAGTGGAGGCGTTGTTTGAGCTCGAGGAACTCTCCGTAGAGAATGTTCCCCTGCAGGAAATGCCCGAGCTCCCTGACGTTGGGGCCATTTCCGATGGGGATTCGGTGGCGGATCTTTGGGCGGCTGAGCCGTCCCCACCCCTTCAGCAGGTCATCGGGGATGGGGATCTCTGGGCTGAATTCCCCGCCGATATTCGGCTGGAGGATTTTTCCACCCCGGCAGACTGGGATTCTGGGGAGATGGGATCCCCAGAGTTGGCCGACTCTGCTGCGGATGAGGCTGCCGAAGATAGCTGGGAGAGCCTTTTCTCCACCCCTGCAGCCGATCAAGCCTGGTCGATGCCGGAAGAAAGCGAACCTTCTGGATTTTTTGATGTTGCTTTTGAGCCCTCTTTTGATGTTGCGGATTCTGGCCCGGCTGCGGTTGAGCGACTGGAAGACCTCTTTGCCGAGGAATCCTTGCCGACGTTGGAGGAATTTGCTGCTGCTGGCGAGCCAATGGCAGCGGCAACCCCAGACTTCGAGGCCGAGCTGGGCCTAGGCGATCTCTTCGCCGGCGAGACTCCGGCAGCAGCATCAGACGCCCAGGAGGGGGCTTGGTTGGAGGAGGTGTTCCCGGCCCAGGAAGAAGAGCTCTCTGGGGAAACACAGCCTACCGATTTGGCGGGCACTGCCCCCTCGCCAGAGTTTTCCTTCGACCGCCTCAATGCTCTATTTGCCGAGGAGACCGAAACCGAAGCCCTGAGCTTAGAAGCCGGCGGATCCCTCTCGGCCATGGATGGCGAGGTGGATTTGGATGAGCTGAGCCGGTTCTTTGCAGAAAGGGAGGCCGCCCAGGAAGGGATCCCCTCAGATCTTGCCACCTTCCTGGGCGAGGCAGAGGCTTTGCAAGGGAGCAATCTGGAGGGAGTGACTCTGCCTGAGCCAGAACCACTTGTAGCTGCTGCAGAGCAAGGCGGAGCTTCCCAGCCGGCAGAAGAGGATCTGGCAAGCCAACTGGAAAGCCTGTTCACAGAGGATGAGCTCTTGGCTGCCCCGAGCGCGACTGTTCTTGGCAGCGAGACCCAGCTCTCGGAGGAAGAAGCGCCGGAAGTCTCTCCTACCCCAAGTTTGGACGATTTGGCCGCCCTTTTCGATGCCGCCGAACCAGCGGTGCCTCCTGAGCTGGAAGAGTTCATCGCTCCCATTGTGGGATCCCCTGCAGCCGTGAGCGGCGAGGTTGCCGACGATTTCGCAGCCCAACTGGAATCCCTCCTAGTCAATCTCGAGGTCGCCCCCCAGGCCTCTGCAGCAGCGCCGGCACCTTCTCCGTCCGCTGTCGCTGCCGCCCCAGCAACAGCCGCCCCCACGGCACCGGCTACACGGCGATCTGCCCTCAGCAACCCTGTGATGCGGGTGGAGGTGCGCCACCTCGACTCCATCAACAACTTGGTGGGAGAGTTGGTGGTCATTCGCAACAGCATGGAGCAAAACCAAACTCGCCTGCGCCAGTTTCTGGATGGCCTACTGGGCCGTGTGCAACAACTGGGGGATCTGGGCCAGCGCATGCGGGATCAGTACGACCGCTCCCTGTTGGAGTCGGCTTTGTTCTCCAGCCGCAGCGGCTCAGCCTATGGCGGCACGGTAACGGTGGGCTTCGGTCGCAATGGCGAGGGAGCCGGACACAGCAGGCGAGGGCATTCTTCCGGCCAAGAGTTCGACAAGCTGGAGATGGATCAGTTTACGACCTTCCACACTCTGGCCCAGGAGATCATTGAGCTCATCGTGCGGGTACGCGAGTCTTCCTCCGACATCGAGTTTGCCGTCGATGAGGCAGAGCAGATCACCCGCCAATTCCGCCAGGTCACCACCCAACTGCAAGAAGGCCTGAACCGGGCGCGCATGGTGCCCTTCGCGCAAATTGCCGACCGCCTGCCCCGCGCCGTCCGTGATCTCTCCATCAAAACGGGCAAACAGGCCAGCCTGGTGGTGGAAGGCCGCGACACCCTCATCGACAAAGCCATCCTGGAAGAGCTCTCCGACCCGATGACCCACCTGGTAAACAACGCCCTGGTGCACGGGATCGAGCCCCCTGAGGAGCGGCGCCGCTTGGGCAAGCCCCCTGAGGGCAAGATCACCGTCAGGGCCTTCTACCAAGGCAACCAGACAATCATCGTTGTCGCCGACGATGGCGCCGGGATCCCGGTGGAGAAAATCAAGGCCAAGGCGCAAAGGCTGGGGCTGCTGTCAGAGCAGGCAACCGAAGACGAAGTATTCAACGTCCTCTTCCACCCCGGCTTTAGCAGCCGCGAGGCCAGCGAGGTGGACGACCTGGCCGGGCGGGGGGTTGGCTTGGATGTGGTGCGCCGCAACATCACCGATCTGCGCGGCAGCATCCAAGTGGATTCCGTGCGCGGCAAGGGCACCACTTTTACCATCCGCCTGCCGCTTACCTTAAGCATTTCCAAGGCGATGGTGTGTGTCAGCGACAAAGCCCTGATCGCCTTTCCTCTCGACGGTGTGGAGGAAATGCTGGATGTTCCCGTCGACGAGGTGCAGCCGGACGAGCAGGGGCGGCTCTCCATTCCCTGGCGGGATCAACGCCTTCCCTTCCAACCCCTCTCGAATCTGTTGTCCTACAGCCGCAGCCACAGCCGCAGCCGCTCCGAGGTCTACAGCGTTGCCCAGGATGAGGGCATCATCCCCATTGTTGTCCTCCAAAGTGCCGGCCAGTACCTTGCCCTGCAGGTGGACAGCTTTGTGGAAGAGCAGGAAATCGTGATCAAGCAATTGCGCGGGCCTGTGCCCAAACCACCTGGCATTTCTGGGGCAACGGTGCTGGGCAATGGTCGCGTGCTGCCCATTGCTGATGTCCTTGAACTGGTGGATATGGCCCAAGGCCGCCGTCGCGATCTCAGCCGCCTCTGGGCAGAGCGTCGCGCTGCGGAGCCACGTGTCGAGGAAACCCATCAAACCACGGTGCTCATTGTGGATGACTCGATTGCGGTGCGGGAGCTGCTCTCCATGTCCTTCCAAAAGGTGGGCTACCGGGTGGAGCAAGCCCGCGATGGACAGGACGCCTGGGAAAAGCTTCGCGGTGGCTTGCGCTGCGATCTCATCTTCTGCGACATCGAGATGCCGCGCATGGACGGCCTGGAGTTGCTCTCCCGCATACGGGCAGACAGCAACCTCAAGCATATTCCGGTAGCTATGCTTACCTCAAGGGGGGCAGAACGGCACCGGCAGACAGCCCGGGAGCTGGGAGCCACTGCCTACTTCACCAAGCCCTACTTGGAGGAAGAGTTGTTCAGCGCTGCCGCTCGCATGTTGCAAGGGGAGCAGTTGTTGACGCCTAGCCCCGCTCCCTGAGCCTTAGCGGGTGCCGTTCGCGCTAGTGGGTTGTAGGCCCTACGACCAGCAAAGGTATGGGGATCCCGGTATAGGCCGATATGCCTCACCCATGCTGAGTAGAGGGATCCCGTGATGGATGCCAGAATAACAGAAGTGCTTGATCCCCCGGTGTGTTGTCAAGGGGAGGAATCCGTGCAGATTCGCTTTGCTGTGGTGAGCGATCCCCACGTCACCCTTCCCTCCACCCTTTGGGATCACCCCAACCGGTTTCATTTGGTGGAGGTGAGCATCCCGGCTCTGGAACAAGTTTTGCAGCATCTGGTGCAGTTGCCTTTGGATTTTCTCCTTTTGCCGGGGGATCTGACCCAGCATGGGGAACCGGAAAACCACGCCTGGTTGGCGGAGCGCCTGGCCCGTTTACCTTTCCCAGCTTTTGTGGTGCCCGGCAATCACGATGTGCCCCAGCTTGAGGCATTGCCAGAGTTTCCCCGCTACTACCAAGCTTTTGGCTATGAGGACGGGCGGTCTTTGGATTACAGCCGCCTGTTGCAGCCAGGGATCCGTTTGATCGGCCTCAATTCCAACCACTTTGATGCTCAGGGCCAGTTGGTGGGGTGTCTAACTTCGGAACAACTGACCTGGCTGGAAAAGGAATTGGCAGCAGCCGAAGAGGAGCTGGTGCTGCTGATGGTGCACCACAACGTGGTCGAGCATCTGCGCGGGCAGTCCCTCCACCCCTGGGGCCGTCGCTACATGCTGGAGAATGCCTCTCAATTGCGGCGGCTGCTGCAAGCTTACGGGGTGCAACTGGTGTTCACCGGACATTTGCACATTCAGCACATCGCCCGGCGAGGGGGGGTTTACGACATTACCACCGGCTCTTTGGTCAGTTTTCCCCATCCCTACCGCCTTGTCGAGATCCGACTGGATCGCGAGACCGGGATCCACGTCCATATCCAAAGCTACCGGGTGGGATCCCTGCCCGGTTGGCCCGATTTGCAGGCGTTCTCGCGGGAGTGGATGGGTCAGCGCAGCGAACCGGTGGTGGTTAAGTTTTTAACCTCTGCGCCGCTGCATTTGCCCCTGGAGCAGGCCCAAGCCTTGGCCCCACAATTGCGCCACTTTTGGGCAGGGGTAGCTGCCGGGGATCCAGACCTCGCTTTTCCAGACTTCCCACAGCCGGCAGGTCGATTCCTGGAGCGATTTAGCCGTTGTTTTCGCTGCCCACCCGATAATCAGGCGCAGCTCCATTTGCTGCCTCGGGGTTTTTTTATTTCCTAGGAACCAGGGCAAAGAATGGCCTTTGCAGGATTTGGCAGTTGGCGAAGCGGTACCGTTTGTTCTTTCGGAAACATTCCTAGGGTTGGGATCCCTCGATGTGGGAGTAGGGCTCTAGGTGGATGGTGACCCGCACCGGCCCGTAGCGCTCCTGCAGCAGTTGCTCCACCGCTTCGGTGATGCGATGGGCCGACTCCACGTCCAGCGGCTCCACCACCATGTGCATTTCGATAAAGATCATCTGCCCTGGGATGCCGCGGGAGGTGATGTCGTGGCAGTCCAGAACTCCAGGCAGGCTGAGAACCAGCTCCCGCAAGGTCTTAGGCGGAATAGCCACCCGGTCGGTGAGGAAAGGGATATTCTCTTGTAACACTTCCCAGCCGCTCCAGAACACCAGCAGCCCCACCGGCACCGCCAGCACCTGATCCAGCCAGGGGATCCCCCAGTAGTGGATCCCGGCCAGTCCCAGCAGCACCGTCAGGGTTACCCAAACATCGCTGAGGGTATGGCGGGCATCGGCCAAGAGCAGCGAGCTGGACAAAGCCTTGCCCCAGGAACGTTCATAGAAGGCCACGAAGAGGTTGATCCCCAGTACCCCCACCATTAGGGTTAGGGTCAGTCCATCGACCTGCAGCGGCGGCTGGGGCTCGAAAAACCGTCCCACCGCTGTGCTGAGGATCTCAAAGCTGGCCATCCCCAGAAAAGCGGCGATCCCCATGGCACCGATGGCCTCAAACTTGCTGTGGCCGTAGGGGTGCTCCTCATCCGGCTCTGGCGAGGAAAAGCGGGCCGCCAGCAGGGCAAGAATGTTGCTGGCGCTATCGGCGGAGCTGTGCAGGGCATCGGCCACCAAGCTCAGGGATCCGGTCGCCAGGCCCAAACCCAGCTTGACCAAAAACACCAAAAGATTGAGCCCTAGGGTAACATACAGCACCCTCTGCACCTGGTGCTGACGGCGAGCGGCTATGGCAGCAGAATCGGGGAAACTCACCGCTCAAAGGCTCAGAAGAAAACCGGTTCTGCTTTATTTTGCCACCGGCTTGGGTTCAAGGCTGTCTTTCCTCCCCTTGAGGATAGGGGATCCCGGTCGGCGGGGTATTTTAGAACCAAGCATCGACGCGAGGGGGAAGCGGGCTATGGACGTGGCGGTTGTGGGAGCTGGCTATGTGGGGTTGGTAACCGGCGCCTGTCTGGCTCACCTGGGCCACAGCGTTATCTGTGTAGACAACAACCCCGTCAAAATTGAAGGGCTGCAACGGGGTCGCCTGCCCATCTACGAGCCCGGCCTGGAAGAGCTGGTGCGGGGAGGCACCGAGGCCGGCCGGCTGCACTTTACCACCGATCTGAGCTTGGCGGTGCAGGTCAGCGAAGTCATCTTCATTGCTGTAGGCACGCCGGCTTTGCCCAGCGGCGAGCCGGATCTGCGCTACGTGGAGGCCGTGGCGCGGGAGATCGGCCAGCACCTGGACGACCGCTACCGGGTTATTGTCAACAAGTCTACCGTCCCCATTGGTTCCGGCGACTGGGTGCGCATGCTTATCTTGGATGGGGCTGCTGGGGCGGCCAAGCAGCGCCTGGGCAGCCGGGAAGAGAGCGAACTGCTCTCTGGGGGAGATCGGGAGGCAACTCCTTTCTCCAGAGGATCCCTGGCTTTGCAAATCTCTCCTCGGACACCTCAGTTTGACGTGGTCAGCAACCCTGAGTTTTTGCGAGAGGGCAGCGCCATCCAGGATACCTTCTACCCGGATCGCATCGTGATTGGCTCCAACAGCCCCCGCGCCATCGAGATCCTGCGGCGGCTTTACGAGCCCATCCTCAGCCGCCAGCAGGGCTTGGGTGGGGATCCCGTGCCTTTACTGGTTACCGACTTGGCCTCCGCCGAGATGATCAAATATGCCGCCAACGCCTTCTTGGCCACCAAGATCAGCTTCATCAACGAGATCGCCAACATCTGTGAGCGCACCGGTGCCGACATCACCCAGGTGGCAACAGGGATCGGCCTCGATAAGCGCATTGGCCGCGCCTTTCTCAACGCCGGTATAGGCTGGGGAGGGAGCTGCTTCCCCAAGGATCTGTCAGCTCTCATTCAAACAGCTGCTGACTACGGCTATGAGGCCAAGCTGTTGCGGGCTAGTGTCGAGGTCAACTGCGAGCAGCGGCAGCGCCTGGTGGAAAAGCTGCAGCAGGCCCTCAAGGTGCTTAAGGGCAAGACCATTGGCCTTTTGGGCCTCACCTTTAAGCCCCACACCGATGACCTGCGGGATGCCCCCTCTCTGACGTTGATCGAGCAGCTCCACCGGCTGGGGGCCAAGGTGAAAGCGTATGATCCCATTGTGTCGGCTTCGGGGATGCGGGAGGGCCTGGCCCACGTGATAGTGGAAACGGATGTGTTTCGCCTGGCCCAGGACTGCGACGCCCTGGTGCTGGTGACCGAGTGGCCGGAGTTTTTGTCGCTGGATTACCGGCACCTTGCCGAGCTGATGCGGCGGCCTTTGCTGATCGATGGCCGCAATTGCCTTGACCGGCAGGCCGTTCAACAGGCGGGTATCACCTTGATTGGAGTGGGCTGGTGAAGATCCTGGTCACGGGTGGTTTGGGATTTATCGGCTCCCATCTGGTCGGCCGCCTTCTGCAAGAAGGCCACGCAGTTATCTGCCTCGACAACGGCTACACGGGGCGGGAGGAGAACGTACAGGCCCACCGCGACAACCCCGCTTTTACTTTGCTGTGGCACGATGTGGCCGAGCCGCTGCCGCCGGAGCTGGAAAAAGCCGGTATCCAGCAAATCTACCACCTGGCCTGTCCCGCCTCGCCGCCCCACTACCAGGCGGATCCCATCCACACCATCCGCACCGGTGTCTGGGGCACCTACCACCTGCTGGAGCTGGCCCAGAAAACAGGATCCAGGTTCCTGCTGGCCTCGACTTCAGAAGTGTACGGGGATCCCCAGGTGCACCCCCAGCCGGAGGACTATTGGGGCTATGTCAACCCCATCGGCCCGCGGGCCTGCTACGACGAGTCGAAGCGCCTGGCCGAAACCCTGACTTTTGACTGGCAGCGGCAACACCAGACGGAGATCCGCGTCGCCCGCATCTTCAACACCTATGGGCCGGCCATGCGGGAGGATGATGGCCGCGTGGTCAGCAACTTCATCGTCCAGGCGCTGCGCAGGGATCCCCTCACCGTCTATGGGGATGGATCCCAGACCCGCAGCTTCTGCTACATCGCCGACCTCATCGAAGGCCTGGTGCGCCTGATGAACGGCCCCTATCCCGGCCCCTTTAACCTGGGCAACCCGCAGGAGTTCACCATCCTGGAGCTGGCGCAGCAGGTCTTGGCCCTCACCGGCAGTCCTTCCCCCATCGTCCACCGGCCCCTGCCGACCGACGATCCCAAGCAGCGCCGGCCCGATATCCGCAAAGCCCGCACCCTGTTGGGCTGGGATCCCCAGATCCCCCTGCAGGTTGGCCTGGAGCTAACCATCCCCTACTTTCGTCGGCGGCTAGGGCTGGAGTAAGTTGAGGTCAAACTGAACAAGTTTTTTTGATGTATCCTGAGAGAGCCCATTAGGAACGCGGCTACTCGACAACCTGCGTTTTCTCGCCTGCAGTTTTCGGCTTTTCCCATGGCTCTCACCGAATCTGACCCCAAAGCTCTCCCCGGCGGCGGATCCCTGAGTTTTTTTGAGCGCTATCTCACCCTTTGGGTGGCTCTGTGTATTGTTGCCGGGATCCTGTTGGGTCGATGGTTTCCGGGCCTGGCAGAGGCGCTGGATGCCCTGAGCCTCTATCAGGTCTCCATTCCCATTGCCGTCTGCCTGTTTTTCATGATGTATCCCATCATGGTGAAAATTGATTTTGGCCAGGCAGCCCATGCCTTGCAATCGCCCAAACCGGTGCTGTTGACCCTGGGGGTGAACTGGCTGGTGAAGCCTTTTACCATGGTGGTGATTGCCCAGTTTTTCTTGGGGTGGCTGTTTGCCCCTTGGATAACCGGCACGGAAATGATCCGCGGTACAGAAGTGAGCCTCAGCAACTCCTACATTGCCGGGGCCATTTTGCTGGGCATTGCCCCCTGCACTGCGATGGTGCTGATGTGGGGCTATCTCAGCTATGGCAACCAAGGCCACACCCTGGTGATGGTGGCGGTGAACTCTTTAACCATGCTTTTCCTCTACGCGCCGCTGGGCCGCTGGCTGCTGGCCATGAGCGATTTAACGGTGCCCTGGCAAACCATTTTGCTATCCGTGGCCATCTACGTGGGCCTACCGCTAGTTGCAGGAGCAGCCTCTCGCTATTGGATTCTTAAAACCAAGGGCCGGGAATGGTTTGAGAAAGCTTTTTTGCGCTACCTCAACCCCATTGCCATCACCGCCTTGCTGGTGACGCTGGTGCTGCTTTTTGCTTTTAAAGGGGATCTCATTGTGGAAAATCCCTTCCACATTTTGTTGATTGCAGTGCCGCTTTTTGTGCAGACCAACCTTATTTTTGGCCTCACCTATGTGGCAGCCCAGAAACTGGGCTTGTGCTATGAGGATGCCGCTCCGGCGGCTTTAATCGGCGCCAGCAACCACTTCGAGGTGGCCATTGCAACGGCGGTGGTGTTGTTTGGCTTGAACTCCGGGGCCGCCCTGGCCACCGTCGTAGGGGTGCTGATTGAGGTGCCGGTGATGCTGATGCTGGTGGAAGTATGTAAACGCACCGCCTTTTATTTTCCCCGCCAGCCGGAGAAGGCCAGCTTGCCGGATCCCCGCTGTCTTAAAATCAGCCCTTGAGGGATCCCTGTAGCCCATGAACTTGCCCCCAGATCGCCAACGGGAACACCAGGCCAATGAGCGCACCTTTCTGGCCTGGCTGCGCACCTCTGTGGCTCTCATTGCCTTTGGCTTTGCCCTCGCCCGCTTCAGCTTATTTCTGCGGCAGATTGAAGCCGCCCACTCCCCTGAGCAGCCCGCCGCGGCGCACGGCCTCCTGAGTGCCCAGAACTTGGGCCTCCTGTTGGTGATCTTTGGAATCCTGATGATCGGCCTTTCTGCTTGGCGCTACAACCAGGTGATGCGGCAAATCGAGGCAGGCGACTTTCGCCCCAGCCGTTTCCTCATCTGGATCATGGCTGCCGTTGTGGCCCTGTTTGGGCTGCTGAGCCTTCCCCTGCTGCTGCGCCGTCCCCGCCCTCAGGAACCTCCGCGGCTCAGCCTGCCGGAGTGA
>NZ_JANSJH010000041.1:0-20111 GCF_047462495.1 Synechococcus sp. H55.2
GGGGTGAGGGCGGGATCCCTACCCTCTAAGCGTTGGGCTGGCTGGGCCGGGAGCGATCGATGGTGCGGTAGGTGAGGCTGGCCGCCACCTCTAGGGCTTTGGCAGCGTCGCGGAAATAAAATCCCAGCTCCTCATCCTTTTCGGTGCGGTTGGGTTTATTGAACTTGGCCTTGAACTGCACATTGCAATACATGGCCAACCCCACCAGAACCTCTGACAGGCCGTGCTGGTTGATCAGCCGTTCCACATCCGTGAGCAGGCTTTTGATTAGGGCGTCGGCTACCGGTTCTGGCAAACTGTCCAGGTCGTGCATGGGGTTTCCTCATCCAACGAGATCAAGCGAGCTAGAGGGTTTGAAGGCGGCATAGCAGCAAGTCAAGGGCAAGTTGGCAAGCCGTTGCCATCGAATTCGCATGGGCTTCCCAAAAACAGGCGGGTAGATTTGCTGCCGCCATAATAGTCTAGAAGCCGATAAACAAAGCCCAGGACATGGGAGCTGGGGAATCGCAGGTTATGTCGCAGCTTTACGACTGTGTCATTGTCGGTGCTGGCCCCGCCGGCGGCTCTGCTGCCTACCATCTGGCCAAGCGGGGGCGCTCGGTGCTGGTCTTGGAAAAAGATCCCTTGCCCCGCTACAAACCCTGTGGGGGCGGGGTCTCTCCCATGGTGGCAGCTTGGTTCGACTTCGACTTCAGCCCCGCCATTTCCCTGAAGATCCGGCAAATTCGCTACACCTGGCGCGGCGGGGATCCGGTGGTGGCCGACCTGGATCTGCAAGAACCCGTTTGGATGGTGCGGCGGGATGTTTTCGACCACTACTTGATTCAGCAGGCGCAAAAGCAAGGGGCAGCGCTCCAGGCAACATGCCCCGTCTCCGGCCTCGAGTGGCAAAGCGACCGCTGGCAAGTGATGACAAGCACCGGCCCTGTCTGGGGTCGGTATGTGATCGCAGCCGATGGGGCAAAAGGCTCGATGGCCAAGTGGCTGGGCTTTCAAGAACGCCGCCGTCGTCTAGCCGCCGCCCTGGAAGCAGAGGTGCCCGTTGGGCAACCGCAAACTGCAGCCGCCCATTTCGACTTCGGCGCCGTGAGCAATGGCTACCTTTGGAACTTCCCCAAGGCCGATGGCTACTCGATCGGGGCCGGCACCTTTCGCGGTGGAGAAAAACAAAACCTGCGGGAAATTGCCGCCCAATATGCCCAAAGCTTCGGCGTAGACTTGAAATCGGTCAAGCAGTTCGGCCATCCCATCTGCCTCTGGGATGAAGAGCAACCGCTCCACAGCCAAAATGCCCTCTTGGTGGGGGATGCCGCCTGCGTCGTCGATCCGTTTACCGCCGAGGGGATCCGCCCTTCCCTCCTCACCGGCATGTTGGCGGCAGAGGCCATCGACCAAGCCCTGGCGGGGAACACAGAGGCTCTGGCGAACTACTCGGCCCGCGTGCAACAGGAATGGGGCTCAGAGATGCGCTGGGCTAAACGGATTGCGGCCTTGTTCTACCGCTTTCCAGGCGTGGGCTACAAGGTGGGCGTCAAACGACCGGGAGCCACTCGGCGTATGGGCCAGATCCTGGCCGGTGAACTGCGCTACAGCGATGTGGCCAGCTCGGCCATTCGCAAGTTAAGCGGCGGCCTGCTCACCTAGGCCTGGCACCGATAGACTTGAGCTAGATCGTCGAAGCGCTTGCCGATCAACAGGCAGTTGCGCCCATCCGCCTGACGAGTATAGCTCAGGTGGGTGGAGAGAGCCTTCATCAGCCAAATGCCGCGTCCCCCCTCGGATTCGGGATCGGGGTTGGCCACCAGGTGCCGGAAAGCTCCCTCCAGGTCAAACTCCTGCCCCTGATCCCAAATGCGCAACTCCAGCTCTTGCGGCATCAGGATCAGCTCAATATCAATGGGCGTACTGGGAGGCAGGGCGCGGTGGGCGTGGCGAACGGCGTTGGTAAACCCCTCCGCCAAAACCAACTGACATTCCGTCCAAATGGGATCCGGGATGCCGGCATTTCGAAAAGATTCAAACCAGGTTAAAACTTGGCCAAGAGCGTCGAGAGTTGTCTCAACCCTCAGCGCAAATGTCTGCTTCTCACCCGAAGGGATCCCTGCTGCGTTCAAAACCGAACCCCAACGATAGGGATTGAACCTGAAGCCATTTGGCCCTACCAGATTCTAGACCAAAGCCCTGCCAGAATATGTCATCCCCCATTTTGGGGGGGAAGCTAGGGAGCGATGATCAAATCCACACGGCGGTTCCGCTGCCGTCCGGCTTCTGTGTCGTTATCGGCCACCGGCAAGGTAGGGCCAAAGCCAGAGGTTGTCCAACTGATGGGATGGCCTTCCGGCAAGAGTTTCATCAAATAGTCTTTAACCGCGTTGGCGCGGCGCAGGGAAAGAGCCAGGTTGTAGTTTAGGGATCCAATGTTGTCGGTGTGACCGTTCACTTGAACGCGGGCGCCGGGCATGGCTTCCAAGGATTTCGCCACCTGGGCCAGCAGCGAGGTCGCCTCAGGTCGAATCTCGGCCTTGTCAAAATCGAACAGCAAATCCCCCGGCAGGCTGATGGTTTGGGTTCCCACCTGAAAAGAGGTGGGAGTCGGCGTTGGGGTCGGGGCGGGAACGCTGGCTTCCCCTGGAGCGATCTCGGCGGCGGTGGAAGATTCCCTGACGGGCTCAGGGGCTGTTTGAGAACGCAGCCGCTGCAGCCGCGACTCCAGTTCCTCAATTTTTATCAAGAGCTGGATCACCTGCTGGCGGATTTCCCGAATCTCCGTTTCCAGATCTGTGGGGCTCGCCTGACGTTCCTCTGGATCTGCATTTGGATCTGCATTGGCCGTTGGGCTGGCCAGCGGCGGATTGGCCTGGGGTGGGGCCAGGGTGGGCAAGATCGCTGGTGTAGGCGGAGCCGGTTGACCGGCAGAGAGGTTGGTCTCCGGTTGGGGCTGAGGTTGAGCCTGCTGGGGAAGCTCCATCCCCAGCCAGATCCCGCTGCTGACCAAGAGGATCCCACTGAGGAAATTGAGAGCAACCGTTGAGCGCTGGGACGAGCGAGGCATCCTGGGCAAACCTCCGGCTAAATGGACGCAGGCAAGGAGTGGGAACTCCACTCAACTCTAGAAAGCGATCCTAGCCGGCGACCGGAGCTCGCCGAGGGGATTCTCGGTCGGTCAAGCTGCCACTTCCCGCCATCGTTCAAAGGGCTAATCAAAACTAAGGCGGCCTCGATACCGCCCTATGATGGCCAATCCGTTGGCGGGATCCGCCAGATCCGCCACAAAGGGCGGAAAACGGGGATTGTCGCTGATCACCTTCACCTGGGATCCGGGCAGGCGCTGCAGTCGTTTGACCAACAGATCCCCATCCATCTGAAAGACATAAATGCCTTCACAGCTCAGATCCCCACCCTCCTGCCGCTCCACAAAGATCCAGTCGCCATCCTCCAAGGTGGGAGCCATGCTATCCCCCTGCACCCGAATCAGGCTCAGCTTGGCAGGGTTTCCCTTCAAATGGGCCCGCAGCCAGTTTCGCTCGAAAGCCATCACCGCGGCGATCGCTTCTTCCCGCACCAACACCCCCGCTCCCGCAGAGACGGCCACATCGACAAAAGGTACATACACATACTCTGCCTTCGAGTCGGAATCCAAGCGTGGGGATCCCTCCCCTGTGATCAGCCAATTGAGGCTGACTTGGCCCACCTGGGCAATTTTCACCGCCTTGTCAATGCCGGGCACGGAACCCTTCAGGTAGCTGCGCAAGGCCGTATCGCTAATGCCGGCCCGTCGCCCAAACGCATAAATGGCCTCGTCGCCGATCACCTGTCGTAAGCGGTCTGCAAAAGAGGAGCTCGAGAAGATGGACATCGGCTTAGCGCTACAGATTGTGTATAAGCAGATTTTCACCACTATATCTTGACAAGTCAACAGCCGGTACAGCCGATTGGGGGACAATCTCCCACCTGAGCTGACCAAGGGAATCGCAACTCTCAAATGCTGTCGGTAGGCTGGCAGGAGAACTGCGCTGGCGTTAGTGTGGTTTTGGAGCCTGCTCACGGCAGGCGAGAGCCGAGCTGGCCCAGCGTTGGATAGCCAAAAAGTTCGGTTCAGATATTGCTTCTGGGTTGACTTCAAGCTGTTCTGCCTTAATCTCCATGACTTCCTCTGACCTCAAGCGCTGGCTGGATAACTTCCTGATTGCCATTGTCTTTCTGGTGTTCGCCGGGTTTGTCTGGTTTGTCTTTTCGGTGACGGGGGCTTTTGTCGGGATCCCACTGGGCTACAAGCTTTGGGTGCGGCTGTGGCTGCCTTTGTTTCAGCCGGCTTTGGGGATCCTGATGGCCGGAGCGGTGGTGAGCGGAGTGTGGGCTTGGCTGGAAAAACGCCGCTCCCGGCAATCGTGATCATCACCAGAACTGATGATTAGAATGAAGATTCGAGGGCGCAGGGGAATCCCAGACTGGCTCTATACTGAAAACGTATCTAAATGTTGAGCAACTGAGGCGGTCTGAGGTTGTGTTTGTTCTGTCCGGCTACGAGTATCTGCTGGTTTTCCTGATCGTCTGCGCTCTGCTGCCGATTTTAGCGCTGGGGGCCTCTGCGCTCTTGGCTCCCAAGCGGCGGGGATCCCTACGCCGCAGCACCTATGAGTCGGGCATGGAGCCGTTTGGGCAAGCCTGGATCCAGTTCAACATCCGTTACTACATGTTTGCTTTGGTCTTCGTCATTTTCGACGTAGAGACCGTATTCCTCTATCCCTGGGCGGTGGCGTTTCACCGCTTGGGGTTGCTGGCCTTTGTGGAGGCCCTGATTTTCATCGCCATCCTTGTGGTGGGTCTTGTGTACGCCTGGAGAAAAGGAGCATTGGAATGGTCATGACGTCTGAGAAACCGCAGGTTCTGTTTCCAGGGGCCGCCCCCCAGGTTACCACCGACCTCTCCAACAATGTCGTTCTGACGACGGTGAACGACCTGTACAACTGGGCCAAGATGTCCAGCCTCTGGCCCCTGCTCTATGGCACCGCCTGCTGCTTCATCGAGTTTGCCGCCATGCTGGGATCCCGCTTTGATTTCGACCGCTTTGGCCTGTTGCCCCGGTCTTCACCGCGCACGGCTGATTTGATCATCACGGCGGGCACGGTCACTATGAAAATGGCCCCGGCGCTGGTCAAGCTCTACCAGCAAATGGCTGAGCCGAAGTACGTGATCGCTATGGGGGCCTGCACCATCAGTGGCGGCATGTTTAGCTCCGATTCCTACACAGCAGTGCGAGGGGTGGACAAGCTAATCCCCGTGGACGTGTACATTCCCGGCTGCCCGCCGCGCCCGGAGGCGATCATGGATGCCATTGTCAAGCTGCGCAAGAAGATCGCCGCTGAAGACATGCGGGAGCGGGGCCGCCTGCAACAAACTCACCGCTACTACACGGTCAAGCACAACCTCAAGCCGGTGCCGGAGATCATCACTGGCAAGTATCTGGAGAGCGAGACCCGCCAAGCTCCTCCGCCGGAACTGGCGGCTGCCATCGGCTTGCCGGTGCCGCCGGCCTTGCAGACTGCCGACTTCAAGCAGGCGGAACAGCAGCTCAAAGCTTTGCGGGGAGGGATGTAAGATGGCAGAGGACAAGGCTCAGGAAAGGCAAGCGGAACCGTTAGCGACGTTGGAGCGCGGCCCGGTCTCCCAGTTTCTGGCCGACAACGGTTTTGACCACCAGTACCTGGGGAAAGATGCGGCGGGGGTGGAGCTGTTGGAGGTGGAGCGGGATTTTCTCCTGCCTGTGTGCACCGCCCTCTATGCCTACGGCTTCAACTATTTGCAGTGCCAGTGTGGGTACGACTTGGGGGCAGGTCAGCCACTGGTCAGCCTCTACCATCTGATCAAGCTATCGGATGGGGCAGACCGCCCGCAAGAGGTGCGGCTACAGGTGAAGTTGCCTCGCCAGGATCCGCGGCTGCCTTCCGTGTATTGGATCTGGAAGTCGGCGGATTGGCAGGAACGAGAAACCTACGACATGTATGGCATTGTTTTTGAGGGACACCCGAACTTGAAGCGGATCTTGATGCCGGAAGACTGGATTGGTTGGCCGCTGCGCAAAGACTACATCACGCCTGACTTTTATGAGCTGCAGGATGCCTACTGATCGGGGATCCCCACTCGCTGAGCAGCGTTAACAGGATGGGTTGAGATGTGGCCTTTTTTGCTCTTGGCAATTTATGCAGGTGGAGTCTGGTACTCGGCCCGCAAAGCGGATCGCGTCTATTCGGGATCCGGAAAGTGGCTGGTATCGGCTCTCTGGCCGCTGCTGTTGGTCTCGAACCGTCAGTTTCGCCAAAATTGGCGTCGCCCTCTGAGCAAGTGAGTCTGGATCTTTGGAACCCCCACCTGTGATCGTTCCTGAGCAGCCCCGGCGCGACCTGAGTTTGCCTTGGTTGTTACCTCGGTCCACACAGAGGTTGCAGGAGTTGATCGGCAGCCGCATTCGCGCTCAGGGGCCGGTGACCTTTGCCCAGTTTATGGAGTGGGCTCTCTACGAGCCGGGGCTGGGCTATTACGAGCGGGGATCCCCGGTTGGCACCGACTACCTGACCTCTCCTCACCTGGCGGCAGATTTTGCCCAACTGTTGGCGGAGCAGATCCGCCAGTTCTGGAATATTTTGGGATCCCCTTCTGTCTTCAGGGTGATCGAGATGGGGGCGGGCAGCGGCCGTTTGGCCCAGGATTGGCTGACCTACGTGCGCTCTGCTCACCCCCTTTTTTGGCAGGTGCTGGAATATGGGATCCTGGAGCGTTCTGCCCATCTGCGTCGGCTACAGCAGGAGCGACTGGCCCCTTTTGGGGAAAAGGTGCGCTGGCTGGATTGGGATGAGATCCCGGATGACTCGGTCATCGGCTGTTTTTTCTCGAATGAGCTGGTGGATGCTTTTCCGGTACATCGGGTGCAGGTGCAAGAGGGAGCGTTGCGGGAAATTTACGTCGCTTGTGGCGATGCTGCCGCAGCCGACTTCCGGGAGGTGCTGGGGGATCTGTCCACTCCTGAGCTGGGAGAGTATTTTGCCCGTCTGGGGATCCCCATAGAAACCTATCCGTCCGGTTACCAAACCGAGGTGAACTTGAAAGCCCTGGAGTGGTTGCAGCTCCTGGCCCGCAAGCTGCGGCGGGGCTACGTGCTGACTGTCGATTACGGCCACACCGCCCAGCGCTACTATAGCCCCCAGCGCGCTCAAGGCACGCTCCTGGCCTACCGACGGCACGGCAGCTACACGGATCCCTATGTTCAGGTGGGATCCCAGGATCTCACGGCCCATGTGGACTTTACGACCCTAGAGCAGGTGGGAGAATCGCTGGGGCTGAAGTATCTGGGGTTCACCCGGCAGAGCAGCTTTTTGGTGAACCTGGGGTTAACCGAGCGGCTGGCCGCTCTCAGCCAAATTGAGGATCCGCTTGACGGCGAAGCTGTGGATGTGGGCCAGGTGTTGCAGCGACGATACGCTCTTCACGCCCTCCTGGATCCGATGGGGTTGGGGAGCTTTGGGGTGTTGGTGCAGGCCAAGGGTCTGACCAGCTCAGAATATGCTCATCCTCTGCAGGGCTTTGGCGGGCCGGAGCTGGGGCTGAGGCCATGAGCCTTACTTTTTGAATTGCTTGTTGGCGGCCACTCTCACTATAGGTAGGACTGGAAATCCCCCTACCTTAGTGGGGGAAGGGAAGCCCTTGAAACAACTTTAGTCGCTCATCCCAAGTTGAAATAGCCATAACCTATGGATCTCATTCTGCGTCGGGCCAATTTGCCGGATGGCCGCAAGGGGGTTGATATCGGCATTGAAGGGGGCCGCATTGTTGCTCTGGAAAACAACTTACAAGCCACTGCCCTGCAGGAAATCGATGTGAGTGGCCGCTTGGTGTCGCCCCCCTTTGTGGATGCCCACTTTCACCTGGATGCCACCCTCACCTACGGGATCCCGCGCGTCAACCAATCGGGCACCTTGCTAGAAGGGATCGCCCTTTGGGGGGAGTTGAAGCCGCTGCTGACGCCAGAGGCAGTGATAGAGAGGGCCTTGACCTATTGCGACTGGGCGGTGGCGCGCGGGATCCTGGCCATCCGTGCCCATGTGGACGTGTGCGATCCCAACCTGTTGGCGGTGCGGGCCTTGCTGGAGGTCAAGCAAAAAGTGTCCCCCTACCTGGATTTGCAACTGGTGGCCTTTCCCCAAGATGGCTACTACCGCTCGCCGGGGGCGGTGCAGCTCTTGGAGAAGGCTCTGGATTGGGGGGTAGAGGTGGTGGGTGGGATCCCCCACTTTGAGCGGACGATGGCCGAAGGGGCAGCTTCGGTGCGGGCCCTGTGCGAGATTGCGGCGGCGCGGGGTCTGCGGGTGGATCTGCACTGCGACGAGACAGACGATCCCCTCTCCCGCCACGTGGAAACCTTGGCCTACGAGACGCAGCGGCTGGGCTTGCAGGGGCGGGTGGCCGCCTCCCACCTCACCTCAATGCACTCAATGGACAATGCCTACGTGAGCAAACTCATTTCCCTGATGGCCGAGGCAGAGCTGGGGGTGATCGCCAACCCGCTGGTGAACCTGGTGCTGCAGGGCCGCCACGATACCTATCCCAAGCGGCGGGGGCTGACGCGGGTGCCGGAGCTGATGGCCGCCGGGCTGACAGTAGCTTTTGGCCAGGACTGCGTGATGGATCCCTGGTATCCCCTGGGCAGCGGCAACATGCTGGAGGTGGCCCACATGGGGATCCACGCTGCCCAATTGACCGGCTATGAGCAGATGCGCCAGTGCTTCTTGGCCGTTACGGAAAACCCGGCCCGCATTTTGGGGTTAGAAGGCTACGGACTAGAACCCGGCTGCTATGCCGATTTGGTGGTGCTCCAGGCTGCCGATGCCGTCGAAGCCATTCGCCTGAAACCGGCTTGCCTGTACGTTTTCCGTCGGGGACGGCTGATCGCCCACACCCCGCCGGTGGTTGCCCAGCTCCATTTGCCCGGGCGCCCGGCCCAGGTGGACTTCACCCGCCAACTCTTCTAGGGATCAGCCGGATGTCAACGGCGCACGGTGCCGCTGAAGCCGCTGGCCTTGAATTGCTCCAGGGTCAAGGGCAGCGGGCTGGTCACGGGCACGGAGATGCGAATGGAGAAGGGGCTTTCGCCGGGGGGAACCTCTTCGATGGCTCCCACGCGGGTGCGCTCCGGCAGAACCTCATTGCCGTTGGCATCGTAAAGGCGACCGAAGACATCCGCATTGACCAAGGTGTTTTTGGAGCGGTTCACCACCGTCCCTTCAATGAACATGCACCTGGCCGGTATGGGGTTGCCGTTGCTGGTGACCAGGTTGGTGTATTCGGGGGTATCCGGGCAGGGGGTGATGTGCAGATCCTTCAATTGTAGGGGGATGGCGCCAAAGCCCAGCAAGAGGGCCGCCAAAGCCGCCCAGCCCAGGCTCCAGCAGAGGGAGCGAAGCCCCTTCTTCCAAACTTGGCTCATGTTTTTCCTCCAAGGCCCATCTCCCTTAGTCTAGGGGATCCCCCGCCGGGTAAAACCCCTCTTCGGTTTGGATCCCGTCCAGGCGTTGATCCCAGGGATCCTGAGGCAGAGGCTGCCGCAGCAGGCAAGCCTGCGGGACAATGCCCCACTTGGGCACACCGGGATCCGGCAGCGAGGCCAAAAAGCGGTCGTAATAGCCGCCGCCATAGCCCAAACGCCTCCCCCAGCGGTCGCAGGCCAGGGCGGGCACGAGGATCAACTCGGCTTCGGCAGGGTCGATAACCTCACTGGTGGGAGAGGGCTCCGGCAGCCCCCAGCGGTTGGGAACAAGCTCGGCTGGGTGGTAGCGATGCCATCCCAACTGCCGCTGCGGCAAGCAACGAGGGATCCCCCAGCGCTTTTCAGGGAAAAGGGCGAACAGGGATCCCAGATCCACCTCGGAGCCGAAGGCCACGTAGGCCAAGATGGTTCTGGCCGCCAAAAGCTGGGGGTGAGAGGCCAGATGAGCCACTATCTTCTGGTCGATCAGGGAGCGTTCCAGCCCCTGCCGCACTTGGCGGAAGTGCTGGCGCAGGCGAGCTTTTTCTGCGCTAGGAGCTTCAGGGGGAAAATTGGGCTCCACAGACGGAGACAGGTTTGTTACCCAGAAGGGAGTTGCCGCAGCGCCCTGCAATCTCACCGCCTTGACTTTCCCCACCCCCAGTCAAGCTTAGGTGTGGATGTCCAGAGTCTACTGGATGGCCAGGAGCTCCACTTCAAAATCAAGGGTGGCGTTGGGTGGGATCACGCCGCCGGCGCCGCGGCTGCCGTAGGCCAACTCCGGCGGAATGCGCAAGTACCGCTTGCCACCCACCCGCATGGTGGCCAGACCTTCCTCCCAGCCGCGGATCACCTGCCCTACTCCGTAGGTGAAGATGAAAGGTTGATTGCGCTTATAGGAGCTATCGAAGACGGTGCCATCCTGCAGCTTGCCCACATAGTTCACCACCACCGTTTGCCCCGGTTGAGGTGAAGGCCCACTGCCTTGAGCGATGTCGTAGTATTGCAGGCCCGACTCGGTGGTGATGAAGTCTTTGGCTGGGGATTGGATGCCCACCACGGGGTTGTCTTTGGCCCGCGACAGAGCCACGGCCGGCTGTCCACCCCACATCCCGATCCACAGCAAACCCAGCAACAGCAGCAGCATCCGTTTCATCTGTTGGCGTCTCCCCTCGCCGACTTTTTGCTTCCCCTTCCTTCAACGATCTTAGGGGATCCCTTCATCCTTTTATTTCGGCAAATTCGATGATCTGCCCTTGATGATCGCGCACCCAGAAGACAAAAGGCTTTTCGGAGCGGACGCTGTTGCGGATCCCTTGCTTGTTGATCCGCTTCAGGAGCGCTTTGAGGGCTTCCCGTTCATAGGTGGTGTGGCGATAGCGGACGCCGCCAGTGCGACCGGCTGCCGCCCCGTAGGCAGGCACAGAGGGGGGCCTGGAGGGACTGCCGTAGGGATCCGTGGAGCCGAGGATCACGTGCAATTGCACATTGTCGGAGAGCTGATACCAGAGGCCAGGGGTATCCGGTTGTGTCGATCCAGAAGTGGGACGGGTTCTGGTATCGAAGTGAGAGCTGAGGCCAATATCTCCCGGAAAATAGGGCGATCCCAGGCTGGAGCTGACCATGCTTTGCTCATAGCCGTAGTAGTACTGCAGCGGCAGCTCCGCCTCCGGCAGCTTCAAAACCTTTTCGTAGAAGCCCCTTGCCTGCTCCAGATCGGGCACGATGATGGTGTACACCCGGGGAGCGCCACTTAAAAATGTCCACATGGCCCCGCCATAGGCCGATAGCAACAAAAACATCAGCCCCTTCGTGGAGAGCAGAACCTCCAGGGGGATCAGCGGCAGCATCAGTCCAAGGGGGGTTGGCATTGGCACTCGTCTATTTGCGGGTGGCTCTGTAGTCCAGTATAGGATCCCTAGGCTGATGAAGCTTGCCCTGTTTGCCCCTACCCCGCGCGGTCGCCGCTTGGCCCAGCCTTTGCTGTCGCTGCTGCCGGAGGAGTGGATCTGCTGGAGCAAGGCCAACCCCCAGCGAGAGCCGCTGCCACCCCCCTGGCAAGCCTATGGGGATCCCCTGGCGGCAGCGGTGGCCCAGAGCTGGCCGCAGGTGCAGGGCTGTATCTTTGTCTTGCCAGTTGGGTCGGTGGTGCGGCTCATTGCCCCCCTCTTGCAAGACAAATACCGGGATCCGGCGGTGGTGGTGGTGGACGAAGCTGGGCGCTGGGCCATTAGCCTCTGTGGCGGCCATGTGGGAGGAGCTGAGGCGCTGGCGCGGCGGGTGGCGGCTGCCTTGGGAGCCGAGCCCATCCTCACCTCTGCCTCGGAAGGGCTGGGGATCCCGCCTTTGGATTTGCTGGGGGATCCCTACGGTTGGCAGCGGGGCGCCGGCGATTGGAACGGGGTGGCAGCCGCTCTGGCGCGGGGAGAGCCGGTGGCCGTTGAGCAAACCTGTGGCACGCAGCTCTGGCGGCGAGCCTGGCCAGCGGATCATTCTCTTTTCCTCACCGCTCCCGACCAAGCAGTGGCCCAGATCCGGATCAGCGAATCTACAACTTCTCTGGACAAGCTCCCCACCGTTCACTGGCATCCACGGGTGCTGTGGGTGGGTGTGGGCTGCGAGCGGGGCACCAGCCGCGCCTGGCTGGAGGGATCCCTGCGCCGCCTGCTGCAGGCCCAGGGGCTGGCCTTCGAGGCCGTTGCCGGCTTGGCCACCCTGGAGTTGAAACGGGATGAGGCGGGACTGCTGGAGTTGGCCCAGGCCCACGGTTGGCCCATCCAGTTCTTCTCTGCCGCGGCCCTGGCGGGGATCCCAGTTCCCCACCCTTCGGAGGCGGTGCGGCAGGCCGTGGGCACCCCTTCGGTGGCGGAGGCGGCTGCCCTCTTGGCCGCCCAGCGCATGTCGGGGGATGAGGATCCAGCCCAGGGGAGAGCCACCCTTCTCTGCCCCAAGCAGGTCTTTGCCTCAGAAAGCGAGGGAGCTTGTACCCTGGCCATTGCCCGCGCTGCTCAGGAGTATTCCCCTCGCGCCGGGCACCTGTGGCTGATTGGCACCGGCCCCGGGGATCCCGCCCAATTGACCTTGGCCGCCCGCCTGGCCCTGGCCCAAGCCGACGTGGTGATCGGCTACCAGCTCTACCTGGACTTGGTGGCGCCCCTCTTACACCCGGGCCAGATTTGCGAAGCCTTTTCCATCACCCAGGAGGTGCAGCGGGCGCAGCGGGCCATTGCCCTGGCCCAGCAGGGGCTGCAGGTGGCGGTGATCTCTTCGGGAGATGCGGGGATCTACGGCATGGCCGGGCTGGTGCTGGAGTACTTGGCCCGCAGCAGCTGGGATGGGATCCGCCCCTCTCTGGAGGTGCTGCCGGGGATCTCCGCCCTTCAGGCTGCTGCCGCCCGCCTGGGAGCCCCTCTCATGCAGGATTTTTGCGCCATTTCCCTCTCGGATCGGCTCACCCCTTGGCCGGCCATCGAGCAACGCCTGCAGGCGGCTGCCCAGGCCGACTTTGTGGTGGCTCTGTACAATCCCCGCTCGCGGCAGCGGTTGGATCCCTTCCTCAAAGCCCTGCAGATCTTTTTGGCCGCCCGCCCCGCCCACACCCCGGTGGCGGTGGCCCGCAACCTCTATCGTTCCGGCGAGGTCATCCACCTCACCACGCTGGGGGAGTTGGATCCTGAGCAGGTGGATATGTTTACCCTGGTCTTGATCGGCAACTCGCAGACCTTTCGCTACGGCAGCCGGCTGATCACCCCCCGCGGCTACCGCCTGAGCGCCTCTCCTGAGTAGGTGGGGGGATCCCAGGCGGTGACGTGCCCGAGGTGGGGGTCCCGGCCATGGGGGCTGTGGCAATCGAAGCCATCCGCGCCATCGTCATCCACGAGAAGAGTAGGATCCCCCGTTACCTTGTTTGGCTGGTTGACCGACCGACTCCAACCCCATCAGGTCACCACCGGATCCTACAGGCTGATCCTGCTGGCCTGTGGTCTGTTAGAGTACTGTTGCCGCTAGAGGGGATCGTGGCGGAATGGTAGACGCTACGGACTTAAAATCCGTTGTTCCTCAAGAACGTGAGGGTTCGAGTCCCTCCGATCCCATCTTGAATGCGAGGCTTGCAGAACTCTCGTAAATTCGAAAAAAGGCATTTTCCCACCATCAATTGAGCTCTGTCTGTTCCAGCACCTTGAGCAAGTCCGGGATCCGCACCCAGGCATCTTCTCGATCCAAATCGGGGCTGGCCAGAAGGGCCACCAAAGCTGGATCGCAGACCGGCGCCAGCAAAGGGAAATAATTGAGCCCTGCCACCTGGGCGATGATCCAAAAGTAGGGGAGCACCGCGTTGCGGGGCAGGATCTCGATGACGGTGGCGCCGGGTTGACAAAAGGCGAGGTTGGTCAGGCCCGCCCCATGGATCCCGATCACCGCCTCGGCCCCTTGCATCAGCGCTACTTGCTCCGCTAGAGAAAGGGTTTCCAGTTGCACCGATACAAATCCCCAGGGGCGCAAAGCCGCCAGCACCTCCGCTTCGTTGATCACCCGCCGCCAGCGGGCAGCACGACGGCTGATGTAGATCCGCCGCGGCAGCAAGGGAGCGCTGGACAAGCTCGGCCGGGCCAGTTGCCGCAGCACCGCCAATCCCCTGGGCGTCAAGCACCCCGCCGGAGCCCCTGCTGAGGGCACGATCAGGTTCTGCGCTTGCAGATGGGATCCCCCCACCTGCTCGAAGCTGAGGATGGGCTCGGCTGCGATCCCCAAAGCGGCCAAGCTCTGCACCTGAAAGGGTTTTCTTTGATACCCGTGGATCAAGATGGGGATGTCTTTTCCGAGGGCGCCCGACCGCTGCAGGACATCAAGGGCAGGCAAAACATCCACCATCCAGTGAAAGTAATTGACCGCTCCCAACGGCAAGAGGGCGACAGAGCCGTCCAGTGGGATCGGCGGCGGCAGGTGGGGTAAGCTCAAGATGGGGTGGTGTTCCAGGTGATCCGGCCCCCAGTCCCAGTCGAGAAACTCCGGTGGCGGCAAGCTGAGGGAGACATCGGCCAGCAATTCTCCCCGGCGGGTGAGCACCGCACTGGCAAAGCTGGCGTAGAGGTGGCGGGGATAGTGGCCCACATGGACGGATCCGCGGGGGATCTGGGCCACAAAAGTCTCGGCCAGGGGGATCCGCTGCGGGCGCAGCTTTTGCCCAATGGCCGGATCAGCTACAGGGGGCGCTTGCAGACAGAGCACCTCCCCTGGATCCAGTGCTTGGTAGTCCCCTTCGCCTGTGGCCTGATGCCACTGCCGGGTGGTGAGGTAGCCTTGGGCTGGCAGCGGCCAGGAGTCGGTTACAAGGGGGCTGGCCTGGGCAACAGAGCCTGCCGGAGCCCAGCGCCGTCGCCAAGCCGAATCCAGGTCCTGGGGGATCCCCTCTCCCCTGCCTGCCTGCTCCAGTCCAGACCGCAGCGGGCTTTCTCTGCCGCTGCCTTCGCACCACGCCTGCAGCCACTCCCGCTCCGCCGCCACCGCCTGCCGGAACTTTTCCCAGGCAGCCTGCGGGTCATCCAGCCGCACCTGGGCCTCTGCCCAGTAGCTGTAGAGCTCTGCCGTCTTCGTGCCCCGCGCTTCCGCCTCCCGGAAACACCGCACCGCCTGCGCCGGATCCCCTTGATCCAGCCAGGCCAAGCCCATCTGCACCCAGGGATCCCCCCACTCCGGCCGCAGCCGCACGGCTTGCTCCAAGGCCGAGGTGGCCTCCTGGAACCGGCCCAACTTGAGCAGCGCCAGGCCCCAGCGCCAAGAACTTTCTGCCGCTGCTGGATCCCACCGGCAAGCCCGCTCATACCACTCCGCTGCCGCGCTCCACAGCCGGCTGCGCTCTTGGGTTAGGCCAACGCGATGGGCGGCCAGCGCCGCCAGATCGGGAGGAAGGGATCCCTGCTCCACAAGCTGTCGGTACAAAGCCGCCGCCTGCGGCCAATGGCCTTTTTCCCATAGCCCCTCTGCCAGCTCCTGCAGCTCCCTTGCCCACCCACGCACAGCCTCGGCTTCGGCTACACCTCCGGCTGTCTGCATTGCCAAGCCCTCTTGCCACACAAGCTGCGCCTCCAGCTCCCGCCCCAGCAGCAGATAGGCAGCTCCCAGCCCCCAATACAGCTCTGAGGAGGGGGATCCCTGCTGGAGCTGCTGCTGCAAAGCTTGGACAAGGCACTCGTAACGCCCCTGTTGCCAGTCTTCAAGGCTGGAGACGGAAAACAACGGATGTGAGGGCAGAGCCGGGTCGGGAGCCATGTCTATGTGGATGAGAAACAGTGTTACAAACTGCAACAACCCCCCCACTCTGGGCACATCCCCCTAGTATTCTAGGCTTGGCTTCTCCCTCCGGCATCAATCCTTCTCGGCTCAGGGAGAGACATCGGTTCGAGCGTGGGTCGGCCTCTTCACCCCAAAGGCTATGGCCCGCTGCGCGATGGGAGGGCACCGTCCTCAGCCTTTGTCGGCCATTTTTTCGATAAAACGGAGTTTAAGAGATCGATGGGTATCAACGTATCCGCTGGCACCGTCGTTTCCAGCCCCCGTCTGTACCAAACCGTGCCCGTATCGACCATCTCCCAGGCAGAACAGCAGGATCGCTATCTGGGACGCACCGAGTTGGATCGCCTGGAGGACTTTTTCTCCAGCGGCCTGAAGCGCCTGGACATTGCCCAAGTGATCGCGGCCAACTCCGAAATCATCGTCAGCCGGGCGGCCAACCGCATCTTCACGGGGGGCTCGCCCATGGCCTATCTGGAGCGGCCAGAAGTCACTCAGGACGAGAAGGAAGCCTTTAAGTTGGGCACCGCCTTTTACGTGGAGTCCACCGGCGGCTTCCTCGAGGCCATCCGCAACCTCTTCAGCGCCAGCGGCGTGGAGATTCCCCCCAACTTCCGCCCCATTAACATCTCCCGCTACGGCGCCGCCAACATGCGCAAGTCCCTGCGGGATCTGAGCTGGTTCTTGCGCTACGTCACCTACGCTCTTGTGGCCGGGGATCCCAGCATCATTGCCGTCAACACCCGTGGCCTGCGGGAGATCATCGAAAACGCCTGCTCCGCCGAGGCCACCATCGTCGCCATTCAAGAAATGAAGCGGGCCGCCGCTGGCTACTTCCGCAAAGATGCCGAGGCGGTGGCCATCATCAACCAATATTTCGATGTCTTGCTGAGCGAGTTCATCGCTCCTTCCCCCTCCGATAAGCTGCGGCAGCGCAACGCCAGCACCGCCGATGGCCTGCCCCTGCAGGGGCTACAGCTCCCCCAGATTTACAACTTGGCGGCGGAAAAAGTGCCCGTTTTTGCCATGAAGCCGGGGCTGTCCAACGCCGAGAAAGAAGACGTGATCAAAGCCGCCTACCGGCAGGTGTTCGAGCGAGACATCCGCCGTGCCTACGGCCTCAAGCTTTCCGACCTGGAATCGAAGGTGAAAAACGGCGAGATCTCCATGAAGGAGTTCATCCGCCGCCTGGGCAAATCCGAACTGTACCGCAAGCAGTTTTACGAGCCCTACATCAACAGCCGCGTCGTGGAGCTGGCCTTCCGCCACTTCCTAGGACGGGCCCCAGAAACCCGCGAGGAAGTGCAGACCTACTTCTCCATCATCTCCAGCAAGGGTCTGGCCGGCCTGGTGGATGCGCTGGTGGATAGCCGCGAGTACGGCGACTACTTCGGCGAGGAGACGGTGCCCTACCTGCGCAAGCTAGGGGTGGAAGCCCAAACCAGCGCCAACTGGGGGGCCAAGTTTGATCTTTACAACTACGCTGCCCCCCGCCGCAAGGTGCCCCAGTTCATCACCCTCTTTGCCCGCTACAATCGCCCTTTGCCGGATCAGCATGCCTATGGCGTCGGCAACGACCCGCTGGAGATCCAATTTGGCGCCATCTTCCCCAAGGAGACCCGTTCCCTCAACGCCAGCCCCGCCCCCTTCAACAAGGATGTCAAGCGCATCCTCATCCGGCGCGGCTTTGCCCTCACCAACGAGCGCACCAATCCCAGGGCGGCAGGGGATCCGGGCAGCTTGGGGCCCAAGGTTTTCAAGCTCACCCAAACCCCTGGGGATCGCAGTCGGCGGTTGGGGGCACGGGCCGGGATTGTTGGCAGCGAGGGATCCACACAAGCGGTGATCCGCGCCTGCTACCAGCAGCTATATGGCTATGTGCCCTACGAAGGCCAACGGCTAACCCGCTGGGAGATCAAGCTGGAGTCGGGCGAGATCAGCGTCAAAGAGTTTGTGCGCCAACTGGCCAAATCGGATCTCTTTCGCAACAAGTACTGGTCCAGCTTGTATGTTTGCAAAGCCATCGAGTTTATCCACCGCAAGCTGCTGGGCCGGCCCACCTACGGGCGGCAGGAGATCAACCGTCTGTTCGACATTGCCTCCAAGCAAGGGTTCTACGCGGTGGTGGATGCCATCCTCGACAGCGAGGAGTACCAGCGGGCCTTCGGAGAAGACATTGTGCCCTACGAGCGCTACCTCACCCCCGGCGGCCTGGCGTTGCGGCGGATGCGCCCCGGATCCAGCGATATGGCGGCGCTCAAGCCCATTCGCACCGATGAGGATATCCCCCTCTTTGTCAAGTTGGGCCAGCCGCAGGATATGCCCTCCGGCGAGCTGGAGATCCAGCGGCGGGCCCAGCAGGGAGTGCCCAAGGTGCGCCAGGAGGTTCCCATCTTCAAGCTCACCAGCCTGGCCAACAAAGCCGAGGTGAACAACCTCATCCGCGCCGCCTACCGGCAGGTCTTTGAGCGAGATATGGACATTTACAACATCAGTGCCGAGCTCAGCTCCGCCGAGTCCAGGCTGCGCAACGGCGAGATCACCGTCAAGGAGTTCATCGAGGCGCTGGGGTGTTCAGAACTGTACCGCTCTGAGTTCTACGCTCCCTATCCCAACACCAAGGTGATCGAGTTGGGCACCAAGCACTTCCTGGGCCGCGCGCCCCTGAACCAGCAGGAGATCCGCAAGTACAACCAGATCCTGGCCACCCAGGGTTTGAAGGCCTTTGTGCGCGCCTTGCTGAATACCCAAGAGTACCGGGATCTCTTCGGGGAAGATACAGTGCCCTACCGCCGCTTCCCCACCTTGCCGGCGGCCAACTTCCCCAACACCCAAGAGCTGTATGGCCGCCTCACTAAGCAAAACCGCGAGCTGGTGGTGCCCAGTTTCAGCCCTGTTGGCAGCAACGATCGCAGCTAGATTAACTCCCCTCTCCCCTTGTGGGAGAGGGGCTGGGGGTGAGGGAACGGGCTGCGTAGCCCAAGTGCTGCAGGGCGGCGGGGGTAACCACCCGCCCACGGGGTGTGCGCTGCAGATAGCCGATCTGCAACAGGTAGGGCTCGTAGACTTCTTCGATGGTTTGGGGATCCTCACCCGTCACGGCGGCCATCGTCTCCAGGCCCACGGGCCCGCCCGCAAACTGCTCCACCAGGATCGTCAGGAGCTTACGATCTGTCCAATCCAGCCCCATAGGATCCACCTGGAACAACTCCAGGGCCGCGGCTGCCGCTTCTCGGCTGATGTGGCCATCTCCTCGCACCTGGGCATAATCGCGCACCCGCTTGAACAAGCGATTGGCAATACGCGGCGTGCCCCGAGAACGGCGGGCGATCTCTGTCGCCCCTTCCGGATCGATGGAAGTGTTCAGGAGACGGGCAGTGCGCAACACGATTTCCACCAGCTCGTGGGGCTCATAAAAGCGCAGCCGTTGCACATGGCCAAAGCGATCCCGCAGCGGCGAGGTGAGGGCGCCGATGCGAGTGGTGGCCCCGATGAGGGTGAAGCGCTCCAAGGGCAGAGAGGTGATGCGGGCCGAGCGACCCTTGCCGATGGTGATATCGAGGCGAAAATCTTCCATGGCCGGGTAGAGCAATTCTTCCGTCACTTTGGGCAGGCGATGGATCTCGTCGATAAACAGCACATCCCCCCGCTTCAGGCGCACCAGGTAGCCGGCAATGTCGCGGGGGCTCTCCAGCGCCGGGGCTGTGGTCATGTAGAAGTGGGATCCCATTTCTGCCGCCAGCACCGCAGCCACCGTGGTTTTGCCGAGGCCGGGCGGGCCATAGAACAATAGGTGATCCAAAGGCTCACCGCGGGCCCGGGCCGCCGCAATGGCAATGGAAAGCACTTCCTTAAGCTCCGTCTGGCCGATGTACTCGGCTAGGGTGCGCGGGCGCAGGGATTCTTCCTGAGCCTCGCCAGGCTGAGCCTGTGGCTGCAACAGCTCATCGGCTTGCCGGCCCCGGTTCTGGGAGCGGAACTCCATCCCTTCTCTGCAAGCAGAACTCTTTTGCTGCTGCCCGGGATCCTCAGCCCCCACAGCCCGAGAAGAAATGATCGCCATATCCTTTACCTGCAGATGCAATAGCCCTACTCTAACTGGAAAAAACTGGGGGAAAGATCCTGGTAAACCGTTTGCCGATTTTGGTCTCCCACCTGGGTAGAAAGATTGGAGGGGGCAGTAGAAGAAAAAAATCCCCCGGCATCTGCCAGGGGACTCAAGAAGGACTAGTCTACTCGGTCAAGAGTGGATTAGCCACGGATGGCCGGCGCCACTTCCACCGCCGCCAAATCCAGCGGGAAG
>NZ_JANSJH010000042.1:0-11604 GCF_047462495.1 Synechococcus sp. H55.2
ACTGGGTGGGAATGGCGTTGCGGTAGGTTTTGTGCTTGCGCAGCTCCGCCATGAAGGTCTGCACCAATTGCACCGCAATCTGGTCAACCCGGTCGTCGTTGTTGCCGTATTTGGGGAAGTCGCCCTCCACCGCGTAGTCCACCACCAAGCCGCGCTCGTCCCGAATCGCCCGCACCCGCGCGTACTGGATGGCCGAGAGGGAATCCGCCACCACCGATAAGCCAGCCAGGCCAAAGGCCATCGTGCGCAGGATATCCCGGTCGTGCAGGGCCATCTCCAGGCGCTCGTAGCAGTACTTGTCGTGCATGTAGTGGATGATGTTCATGGTGTTGACGTAGGTCTTGGCCAGCCAGGCCATCATCTGCACCAGGCGCGGCCACACCTCGTCGTACTCCAACACCTCAGAGGTGATGGGGGCATAGGCCGGGGCCACCTGCTCACCGGAGATCTCATCCCGACCGCCATTGATGGCATAGAGTAGGCACTTGGCCAGGTTTACCCGCGCCCCAAAAAACTGCATCTGCTTGCCAATGCGCATGGCCGATACGCAGCAGGCGATGCCGTAGTCATCCCCCCAGTAGGGGCGCATCAGGTCGTCGTTTTCGTACTGGATGGAGCTGGTTTCGATGGAGACCTTGGCGCAGTAGCGCTTGAAGGCTTCCGGCAGCCGCTCCGACCAGAGCACCGTTAGGTTGGGCTCCGGCGCCGGCCCCAGGTTGTAGAGGGTGTGCAGCATGCGGAAGCTGGTCTTGGTGACCAGAGGTCGCCCATCCAGCCCCATGCCGCCAATGCACTCAGTTACCCAGGTGGGATCGCCGCTGAAAAGCTCGTTGTACTCCGGCGTGCGCAAAAACCTGACCATGCGCAGCTTCATGACAAAGTGGTCAATGAGCTCCTGGGCCTCTTCTTCGGTGAGGATCCCGGCCTGCAGATCCCGCTCGATGTAGATGTCTAGGAACGTGGAGACCCGCCCCAGGGACATGGCGGCACCGTTTTGCTCTTTGACCGCTGCCAGGTAGGCTAGGTACAGCCACTGGATGGCCTCGCGGGCATTGGTTGCTGGCCGGCCCAGGTCAAAGCCGTAGCTGGCCCCCATTTCCTTGAGCTCGTGCAGGGCTTTGATCTGCTCTGAGAGCTCCTCCCGCAGGCGGATGGTCTCTTCATCCATCGTGTCCAGGTCGAGGCTGGCTTTTTGCGCCTCCTTGTCTTCAATCAGCCGATCCACCCCGTAGAGAGGTACCCGCCGGTAATCACCGATGATGCGGCCCCGCCCATAGGCGTCCGGCAAGCCGGTGATGATGCCAGAGCGGCGGCAGCGGCGCATCTCCTCCGTGTAGGCGTCGAAGACCCCGTCATTGTGGGTCTTGCGGTATTTGGTAAAGATCTCCTTAACCTTTGGATCCAGCTCGTAGCCGTAGGCCTTGAGGGCCGTCTCTACCAGGCGGATGCCGCCAAAGGGCAGGATGGCCCGCTTCAGGGGCTTGTCTGTCTGCAGACCTACAATTTGCTCCAGCTCCCGGTCGATATAGCCCGGCGGGTGGCTGGTGATGCTGGAAGGAAGGTCGGTGTCGGCATCCAAAACCCCCCGCTCCCGCTCCAGCGCCATCAAATCCTTAACCTTGGCCCACAGCCGTTGGGTGCGCTCGGTGGCCGGCGCCAAAAAGCTTTCATCCCCGGTGTAGGGAGTGTAATTGCGCTGAATAAAATCTCGGACATCGATGCAGCGCTGCCACCGTCCCGGCAGAAAATCTCTCGCAACTGCTTGATCAGATACTTTGCGTTCTGTATTTTTTTCGGCCTTCGATTCTGTAGACAAAGCTACAGAACGCTGCGCGCTCGCTATCATAACAATCCTCCCAACTATGACGCCTGACAACTCCGCCAATAGGCTGACAATAGGGCAAGGCGGCGCCCCAGCAACTGCCAAAAGCTACAACAATCTTTGCAAAAGAGAGGGCCTGGTGACTGACTTGAGGGAGAGCTTTTAGCAACTCTGCTGTTTCTTTTTTTGGATGTTGGCCATACACCTCGCCCACTTCAATTTTAGTCCTTTGCCCTGCGAAGATGTTTTTGTGGGCGCATTTTTAAGCGTGTTTTTAATGTTGTCTTAAGGGTTTGCTGGAAAGGGTTTTGACCTTTTCCCTTGCCAAAGGGCCAGCCTATGCTGGGTTAGGGCGGCCCCGGTTACCTGTTGCCGGGAAAACACCAGAACACCTGGCGTTCGCGTTAGCCGTGCGCTTTCTATGAACCAGTCCATTCGAATTGTCCAAGGGATCCATCACCTGCACTTCTACCTTTGGGATCTGCCCCGTTGGCGGGAACACTTTTGTCGGGTTTGGGGCTTCCGACTAGAAAGCGAGGCCGGCAACACCCTGGATCTGCGGCAGGGATCCCTGCGCGTGCGCCTGTCTCAGCCGGCACGGGCGGGGGACGAGGTGGATCGCTATTTGCAGCAGCATTCGCCGGGGGTGGTGGATGTGGCTTTGGCGGTGGGGGAGCAGGAGCTACCGGCCTTGGCGGAGCTGTTGCGGGGGCGAGGCGCCCCAGTGGAATGGATCCCGGCAGCAGCGGCGCTCTGCCTCCACACCCCCTACGGGATCCGGCATTCTCTCGTCCCCGGCCCCTCCAACGTCACCCCTGCGGAAGCAGGCCTGTTCTCCCATTGGGATCACGTGGTGTTGAACGTGGAGCAGGGATCCCTGCAGGCGGCAGCCGACTGGTATGGCCAGGTGCTGGGCTGGCGGCATCTGTACCGTTACAGCATCCACACCGACACCTCTGGCCTGGAAAGCGTGGTGGTAGGGGATCCAGAAGCCGGGATCCAATGGGCCATCAACGAACCCACCTGCGCCGCTTCTCAGATTCAGGAGTTTTTGGATGCCCATGGTGGCCCGGGCATTCAGCACGCGGCGCTGCACAGCCCGGATATCGTTGCCAGCCTGCGGCGGTTGCGGCAGGGGGGAGTGGACTTTTTGCAGGTGCCGCCGCAGTACTACACCAGCCTGGAAAGGGAGTTGGGGTTGGCGCTCCGTTCCGCCCTTGGACAGGCCATCTCCTGGCAAGACCTGGTGGAGCAGCAGATCCTTCTGGATGCCACCCTGCCCGCCTCTGATGGCCAGGATCGTCCCCTTCTGCTGCAAACATTTACCCAACCTCTATTTGGCCGGCCCACCTTTTTCTTTGAAGTCATTCAACGGCTAGGCCGGGCCACAGGCTTTGGAGAGGCCAATTTTCAAGCCCTGTTCGAGGCCCTGGAGCGGCAACAGCGGCAGCGACAACAGCTATGACCAGCCAAGCCAATCTTGACCTCTCCAGACAAGATCGAGGCGGCCCCTACTGCTCGGCCCCCACCCCCCCTTGGCATAGCCGTACAATCGAGAAATCCCTGAAGACAGGCAACCCTCTTTCCTGCCCATGACAGCTTCTGCTGCGGCAACTGCCGATTCCGACTTGCAGACCTTGGCCGATTGGCTAGAAGGCTACTACAGCAACCGCGCCCAAGCCATGGCAGAACCGGTGTGGTTTGTGCCGGTCAGCCTCTGGTACGTGCGCCTACCCCGCTTGTTTTCAGAGGGGATCGGCTTTTTTACCGAGCAATTTAACGAGCACACGCCGGGCCGGTTTTACCGCAGCCGAGTGCTGCAGTTGTTGGCGGATCCCTTGCGGATCGAGAACTACAAGTTGCGGGATCAAGCGGCTTGGGCAGGCGCCTCTCAGGATCCGCAGCGCTTGGCGCAGCTTTCTCTGGCAGACCTGGAGCATTTGCCCGGCTGCCGCATTTTGGTGGAAAAACGTCCCAACTGCTTTCATGGCCAGATGCTGCCGGGCGGCGGCTGCCGTCTCAACCCCGGCGACAGCACCTACATCCACATCGAGTTTGACCTCACAGCCCAGGAATTCATCACCTGGGATCGCGGCTTTGACGCCACCACCGGTCAGCAAACCTGGGGATCCCGCGCCGGCCCCTACCGCTACCAGAAAGGGATCCCTCCTCGCCCTTGGGGAGAGGGGAACAGGGGGTGAAGGCCAGATCAAAGGCTATGGGAACAAAAAAGGAAACAGGTCGCGCAACCCTTTGCGCAGCCTGAGCAAAAAGATCAGCCGCTCCACCTCTGGAGAAACAGATCCGGTTTCGGGCCGGGCCCCCAGCGCTGCTTGGAGTTGCAGAGCTTCGCCGGCGGTGAGGGGCTGATTATCGACCGGAGAGCGAGCCTGCAAATCTGGCTGAGCCCGCAGCACCTCCTCAGGGAGCTCAAAAGCCGGGGGCAAAGCCAAAGCTGGATAGGGGGGATACAGCAGGAACACCAGCAGACCGGCCCATCCACTGCTCCTTCTGACCCAATGCTTTCGGTTCACTGGATGCCAATCTCCCGGTTCACTCCGCTTGATTCGGAATCTTGCCCAGGTCTTCTTTTTGCGGCGAGCCAAAATCCCCCTTAGCTGGCCATGGCTTCCGAGCGCTCTTGGATCACCCGGTCGACAATTCCATAAGCCTGGGCTTCCGTGGCCGAGAGGTAAAAGTCTCGCTCCACATCCCGCTCGATTTTCTCCAGCGGTTGGCCGGTGGTTTGCGCCAAGATCTCATTCATGCGCCGTTTGACCCGCAGAGTTTCGCGGGCGCGAATTTCGATATCGCTGGCCTGGCCTTGGATCGTGCCCAGAGAAGGCTGGTGCAGCATGATGCGGGAGTGGGGCAGGGCAAAGCGTTTTCCCTTGGTGCCGGCAGCCAGCAAAAAGGCCGCCATCGAGGCTGCCTGGCCCACGCAAACGGTTACGATGTCCGGCTTGATGTGGTTCATGGTGTCGTAGATGGCCATGCCCGCCGTCACAGAGCCGCCCGGAGAGTTGATGTACATCACAATGTCTTTTTGCGGATCCTGGGAGTTGAGGTAGAGCATCACCCCCACGATAGTATTGGCCAAATTGTCATCGATGGGCTCGCCAATAAACAAGATCCGCTCTTGGTAGAGGCGGTCGTCGAGGCTGATCCACTGGCTGTAGGGCTCACCGGGCAGACGGTAGGGAACGCGGGGCACTCCAATCGGCATAAGTTTCTCCTGGCAAAGTATGCAGCACGGAACACTACACAGAACGACGCGCTTGCAAGATTTCTTCCACGCTCAAATCTAGCTGGGGCAAAACCGAGGCAACAATGCGTTCAGGGCCGGTTTTAACCTCGTCTTCGTATTCCCCACCAACCCAGCGCAACACGGAAACCGACTGCTTAGCGGGATCCCCAATCCAGTATTCCGGGATCCCACCGGCAGCACAGTCTTTGCGCTTGTCTTGATAATCGCGTTTTTCATAAGGCCAGTTCGTGAGGCGTAGGTACCCCTCCGCCGTTAAAGGCTGTGCAGGGACTTGAACCATCGACGGAGCCCTCTGTTTTAATTTTTGGCTGTTGCCAACTTCGGCAAGACTTTGGAGCTGGTCAACACCTGGTCGATGAGGCCGTAGGCTTTGGCCTCTTCCGGAGTCATGAAAAACAGCCGCTCCGTGTCCTTCTTGATGCGCTCCAGAGGCTGGCCCGTGCTGCGAGACAATTCCTCCAGCATCATGTTGCGCAGGGTCAAGATCTCGCGGGTGCGAATTTCAATATCGCTGGCCTGTCCGCGAGTGCCACCGTAGGGCTGATGCAGCACGATCGTGGCATTGGGCAAGCTGGCCCGGAACCCTTTGGCGCCCGCCGCCAACAACATGGCTGCCATACCGATGGCATTGCCAATGCAGATGGTATGCACCGGCGGCTTGATGTAGTTCATCGTATCCAAAATGGCAAACGCTGCCGTGTCGTAGCTGTAGGTGCCCGTCGAGTTGATGTACATCTTGATCGGCTTTTCCCGATCCTCGTACTGCAAATACAGCAGTTGTTCCACAATCAGCTTGGTGACGTTGGCATTCGACTCCTCTGCTAGGGGCAGGCCCAGGTAGACAATGCGCTCCTGCAACAGCAGCGAGGCCAAATCGGGAGGCGGAGTCCGAACCGGAGCGCCGCCATAGTAGTAGTAGGTCGATTGCACCATGCCAAAGTTCTCCTACGGCCAATCCCTTGACTCTAAAGACAACTGCCTAGAACAGCAACACAGACGAAGGATAAGAGCAAGGGATCCGAGAACAGCAGCGGATCCCTTGTCTTCCTAGCAACCAGAACCTGAAGGGGAGACACAGATGCCCCGCCGCAGCTTTACTCCGCTCCCTGCGGCAAGAGAACCCGCTCCGGCTGCGTGACCAGCACCTTGGGCTTGCGCTCCTCGTCCACATCGATGAGGACTTCCGAGCCCTCTTTGACGTGGCCGGTCAAGATCTCTTCCGCCAAGATGTCTTCCAACAGGCGCTGAATAGCACGGCGCAGCGGACGCGCCCCATAGCTGGGGTTGTAGCCCTCCTCCACCACCAAGTCTTTGAAGCGATCGCTGACCGTGAGGCGGATTTTCTTCTCCGTCATGCGGTCGAACACTTCCTTGAGCAGGATGTCGGCAATCTGCTTCACCTCGTCCTTGGTCAGTTGCCGGAAGACAATGATCTCGTCCACCCGATTGAGGAACTCAGGCCGGAAGTACTGCTTCAGCTCTTCGTTTACCAGGTTGCGGATGCGGTTGTAGTTTGCATCTTCGTCGTTGGTGTTGAACTCGAAGCCGAGGCTGCCGCCGCCCTTCTCGATCACCTTCGAGCCGATGTTAGAGGTCATCACGATCAGGGTGTTCTTGAAGTCCACCGTGCGGCCCTTGGCGTCGGTCAGGCGGCCATCTTCCAGAATCTGCAGCAGCAGGTTGAACACATCCGGGTGGGCCTTCTCGATCTCGTCGAAGAGCACCACCGTGTAGGGACGGCGCCGCACCGCTTCCGTGAGCTGGCCCCCCTCGTTGTAGCCGACATATCCGGGCGGGGATCCGATCAGCTTGCTGACCGTGTGCCGCTCCATGTACTCCGACATGTCGAGGCGGATCATGGCCGACTCGGAGCCGAAGAAGTAGGCCGCCAGGGCCTTGGTCAGCTCGGTTTTGCCCACCCCCGTCGGGCCGGAGAAGATGAAGCTGGCGATGGGGCGGTTGGGGTTTTTCAGCCCCACGCGAGCGCGACGAATGGCACGGGAAATGGCCCGCACCGCCTCATCTTGGCCGATGATGCGCTGGTGCAGGGTTTCCTCCATGTGCAGCAGCTTCTCCGACTCGCTCTCGGTCAGCTTGGCCACCGGCACCCCTGTCCAGGCGCTCACCACCTGGGCGATGTCCTCTTCGGTGACCTCCGGCATCTCCTCGCGGCTGCTTTCCTCAGCCTTCTTGGCAGCAGCAATGGCGCGGATCTGCTGCTTGATCTCCATCTCCCGATCCCGCAGCTCACCGGCCCTGTCGAAGTCTTGGGCCCGCACCGCGGCATCCTTCTCCTTGAGCACCCGCCGCAGCTCCTGATCCAGCTCCCGCGCCGCCGGCGGCAGTTGCGAGTTGATCAGGCGCACCCGTGAAGCCGCCTCGTCGATGAGGTCGATGGCCTTGTCCGGCAGGAAGCGGTCGGAGATGTACTGGTCGGCCAGCTTGGCCGCCGCATCCAAAGCCGCATCGGAGATCTTCAGCTTGTGGTGTTGCTCGTAGCGCTCCCGCAGACCAAACAGGATCTCGATCGTCTCTGAAACGCTCGGCTCGCCCACCATAATCGGCTGGAAGCGACGCTCCAGAGCGGCATCTCGCTCGATGTGCTTGCGGTACTCATCCAGCGTGGTGGCGCCGATGCACTGCAGTTCGCCGCGGGCCAGGGCGGGCTTGAGAATGTTGGCAGCATCGATGGCCCCTTCGGCAGCCCCGGCCCCGATGAGGGTATGCACCTCGTCGATGACTAGGATGATGTTGCCGGCGTTGCGGATCTCATCCATGATTTTCTTGAGGCGCTCCTCAAACTCGCCGCGGTACTTGGTGCCGGCCACCAACAGGCCGATATCCAAGCTGATCACTCGCTTGTCGGCCAAGATATCGGGCACATCCCCCTGCACAATGCGCTGGGCCAGACCTTCGGCAATGGCGGTCTTGCCGACGCCCGGCTCGCCGATGAGGACGGGGTTGTTCTTGGTGCGGCGGCCCAAGATCTGGATCACCCGCTCGATTTCCCGCGTCCGACCCACCACCGGATCCAGCTTGCCCTCTTGGGCCAATTGGGTGAGGTTGGAGCCGAATTCGTCCAGGGTTGGCGTTTTGGTGCGGCTGGAAGACCCACCCCCTGCCGTCACTTCGGCGGTCTCGCCCAACATGCGGATCACCTGGGTGCGCACCTTGGACAGATCCACCCCCAGGTTTTCCAGAACGCGGGCGGCTACCCCTTCCCCTTCGCGGATCAGGCCCAGGAGCAGGTGCTCAGTGCCGATGTAGTTGTGGCCGAGCTGGCGAGCTTCCTCTAAGGAGAGCTCCAGCACTCGCTTGGCGCGGGGAGTGAAAGGGATCTCGACAGCCACAAAGCCGGATCCCCGGCCAATAATTTTCTCGACTTCAATGCGGGCGTCCTTCAAGTTCACTCCCATGGACTTGAGAACTTTGGCGGCGACCCCAGTGCCCTCGCCGATTAACCCCAACAAGATTTGCTCGGTGCCAACGAAATTGTGACCTAACCGTCTGGCCTCCTCCTGGGCCAGCATGATCACCTTGATGGCTTTTTCTGTAAAGCGTTCAAACATGATCCTCGGGCTCCCTACGCCTGCATCAAGGCGGACTTGATAGGGGTAATCCTAACACAGGATTCAGGCCAACTAAGGTAGGGTAAATACCCCAGACGAAAAATCATCTGGGATCGTGACGCGCCTGGAGAGATTTGAACTCCCGACACCGTGGTCCGTAGCCACGTGCTCTAGTCCACTGAGCTACAGGCGCAAGCTATCTACCTACAGGAAAAGCAAAACAGCCACGGTTGAAGACCTGTCTCTCCTCTTCAGAGATGGACGCCTATCAGTGTGGCTTAGGTATTCTAGCACAAGAGCGTTTTTGGGAAAGTCCAAGGGGGGTGTAGATATCCGCCAAGGTTCAACAATGCCCTGGCCAGGAGCGCAGAACTTCTCCCCCCACCTCGAGGCCGGCTTGGGAGCTGCTGGCCGTGAGCACCTGGATCCAGACTTGGCCGTTGCGCCGCCACAGGCGGGCTTGTAGATGCCCGGCCAAGGTGTCGCGGCAGTTGCGCCGCATCCCTTGCGGGCCAGGGGTGAAGACGGTTTGCCCAGGCTGCCGTGTATGACCTTCTACTTGGATGCACCAGTGGGATCCCTCACCGCGCACCTGCCAGGATCCCCAGGGATCTACCTGCCAGCTTAGCCGCGCTTGGCCGGGCCGCCATTCCAAAAAAGGCTGGGATCCCCACCCATGCAAGCTGATTAAGGCGACTTCTTCGGGGCGGGTGAGCACCTGTCGCTCGGCTCCGGCGCAGGTGAGGCTGAGGCCGGGATGGTCGGGAAAGGCGTTGCACTGGATCCAAAACCAGCGACGAGGGAAGCTCTGCCCCCAGTTTTTTTCGGCGTAGGCGGGGGCCTGCTCGAATGCGTAGCGCCTGCCCCGCCACTCCACCCAGCCGCTGGCCAGGCCGTGGCTCATCAGGATCTGCCAGCCCGGCTCAAAGATGGGCAGATAAGACCAGGCTCCCATGGTGGCCCGCGGCGGGATCCCATAGGCGCAGCAGGGTTGGATGCGATAGAGCCAGCGAACCGGCTCGGCCCGGGTGGGATCTGGCAGGATCCCTTGGTTGAGGTGGGCGCTGTATTGGTAGCCGCTGGCGGTGCGCTGGAAAAAGGTGAGGGGCTCCTGCAGCCCTCGCCAGCTCTCGCCTGGCCCGCCGGAGTGCCCCAAGGCCAGATGCCGCCAACTGGCCCAGAAGCGCTGCGGGTTGGGGAAGGTGCGCCACTGCAGCTCCTCGTCCGGCCCCAACACCTGTGCCATGCCTCCTCGCCTGGGATCGATGGCGTACATGAAGGCAAAGCTAAGGGGCGGATCCCCGGGCAAGGTGACACGGCTGTACCAACCTTCAAAAAACGGCTCGGCACAACCGTCCCAGTGATAGCCGGCATGGGGCAGGGATCCCCCATCCGTTGAGCCGTTTTGCTTAAAGCCCTCTGCCACCGGAGAGCAACTCCTTCGAGAATCGCCAAAAGATAGGGAAAAACCTATAGATACCAAAAGAATAATTGTATTGTTTCTATGCCTGTCTGCTTTTAGGATATCAACCAAGCTGAGATTTAAGGATTTCTTTACGAGGGGAATCCGTCGGTCTAGCGGCTTGAACTGGAAAGGTTTTGCTTGGCGCTCACATATTCTGTCAAAGATGAGGTGATCATGACATCACGTCGCAGCTTTTTATTGTCCGCGGGTGCAGCCACAGTGGGTGGGCTTGTGAGTGGCAGCCTAGCACGGGCCAGTACGGGCTACTGGGTTGCTCAAGCCAGCGGCCCGGAAACCCCCAACCTCAGGCTGGGTTTTATTCCGATTGTGGAATCTGCCCCTCTGATCATCGCCAAGGAGAAGGGCTTTTTCGCCAAGCACGGCATGACCGGCGTAGAGGTGTTGAAGCAGGCCAGTTGGCCGGCAGCCCGCGACAACGTGGTGATCGGCTCGGCGGGTGGGGGCATTGACGGCGGCCAGTGGCAGATGCCGATGCCCCATATGATCCACATCGGCGCCATCACCAACAACCAGCCGGTGCGCATGGCGGTTCTGTGCCAGTTGATCACCCAAGGCAACGGGATTGCCATTGCCGGAATGCATGCGGGCAAGGGCTTGGGGCTGGATGTTTCCGGAGCCGCAGACTACATCAAAAATTTCAGCGCCAGCAACGGACGCAAATTCAAGGCCGCCCATACCTTCCCCAACGTCAATCAAGATTTTTGGATCCGCTACTGGCTGGCTGCTGGGGGGATAGATCCGGATCAAGACATCGACCTGTTGGCGGTACCCTCTGCCGAGACGGTGCAGGGGATGCGCAATGGCACCATGGATGCTTTTAGCACCGGGGATCCCTGGCCCTACCGGATTGTGGCCGATAAAATCGGCTTCATGGCGGCCCTCACCCAGCAGATTTGGCCTTTTCACCCTGAAGAATACTTGGCCATTCGCGCCGACTGGGTGGAGAAAAACCCCAAGGCCACGCAGGCCACTTTGATGGCGGTCATGGAAGCGCAGCAATGGTGCGACGATCCGGCCAACCGTGAAGAGCTGGTGCGCATCCTTTCGGGGCGTGCTTATCTAAATGTGCCGGTCGAGGTTCTCACGCCTCCTTTTCAGGGCAAGTACGAATTGGGAGACGGCAAGCCGGCTGTTCAAGATTTCAGCGCCGGGCCCCTGTACTGGGAAGATGGGCGGGGCAGCGTCTCCTATCCCTACAAGAGCCATGACCTCTGGTTCTTGACGGAATCGCTGCGTTGGGGCTTCCACGCTCGCTTCCTCAAGGATCTGGATACTGCCCGCCGTCTGGTGGATGAGGTCAACCGCGAAGATCTCTGGCGCGAGGCCGCCCAGGCTTTGGGGGTGAAGAACATTCCCAGCAACACTTCGCGAGGAACGGAGCGTTTCTTCGATGGGGTGGTGTTTGACCCTCAAGATCCCCAGGCCTACTTGAACAGCCTGAAAATCAAGAGGGCCTAGT
>NZ_JANSJH010000042.1:11704-15911 GCF_047462495.1 Synechococcus sp. H55.2
GAGGATCGGCTATGTTAGCTCTACTTCACGTTCCGCGGGAATACTCCAGGGATCCCTGCTTCGAGAGACCGGCTCAGCCCCAATGGGACAAGCTCATCCTCTCGATAGCGATGGGGGCGCTGATTTTACTGATTGTTGTGAGAGTTTTGTCGAGCTTGCAGTCCTTGTGTTTGCCCGTCCAAGGAAAAGGCAAGTCTGATCCAAGTTCGTGCTCTGTTGCCAGCACTCTGTAGAACCCCTCGGTCGAGATGTTCTGGGGGCGCAGCAACGGAGAACTGTGTAAAACCCTATCCTCTCTAGGAGCCATGACGACGACACTTTCTTCTCCGGCAAAGTCTTCGACGGCCAAGTTTGACTTTGCCAAGTATCGGGATCAGATCCTCCCTCCCGTGGTTGGCATTGCGGGATTTTTGTTGATCTGGCAACTTTTGTCCAGCGCCAACCTGATCCGGCTGCCGGGGCCATGGGATATTTGGATGGATGAGCGCAGCCGTTATCTAATCCTGCATCCTCTGTATCGCAACAGCGACCTCGACCAAGGGCTGCTGTGGCAAACTTTGGCCAGCCTGCAAAGGGTTGCCATCGGCTACTGCAGCGCCGCCTTGGCGGGCATTGCCCTGGGGATCTTGGTGGGCAGCAGCGTGTGGATCAACCGCGCTTTGGATCCCCTCTTCCAATTTTTGCGCATGGTGGCTCCCTTGGCCTGGGTGCCCATCTCCTTGGCGGCTTTGCAGCGCAATGAGCCGGCTGCCCTGTTTGTTATTTTCATCACCTCGATCTGGCCCATTTTGATCAACACGGCGGTGGGGGTGAGGCAGATCCCGGAAGACTACATCAACGTTTCTAGAGTGCTGAGGCTTTCCAAGATAGACTTCTTTTTTAAGGTGCTGTTGCCCTCTGCTTTGCCCTACATGTTCACAGGTTTGCGGGTTGGCATCGGCCTCTCCTGGCTGGCGATTATTGCTGCAGAAATTGTCATGTCTGGCGTGCCAGGGATCGGCTTTTTTATCTGGGATGCCTACCAGCAGAATTATGTAACTGAGATCATCGTTGCTGTCATCTACATTGGGGCGGTGGGCTTGCTTTTGGATCGGCTGGTGGCTGCCCTGCAAAACAAAATAGCCAATCGCTAGCCCCGTTTGCAGATCTTTTCACTGCATGTCCATCCAATTGAGTTGGGATCCCTCTTCCATTGTCTTTGAGTGTTTGCTCCAATCCGCTCTTCAAAAAGAGTAGAATTGAGGTCTGGGATCCGAGTTGCCGAGCAAATTGAGAGTATCTACAGGTGGGGAGGTCTTCTGTGTCTGTACTGGTCAGTGTAGAGCAAGTGGAAAAAGCGTTTGGTCTGCCTGGGGGCCAAGAATATCTTGCTCTCCAAGGGATCGATCTCCAAATTCACCGCGGGGAGTTTGTCTCCTTAATCGGCCACTCCGGCTGCGGCAAGTCCACCCTGTTGAACATGGTGGCGGGGTTGTCTTTACCTACCGGAGGGATCGTGGCTTTGGATGGACACACCATCACCGTTCCCGGCCCCGATCGCATGGTGGTGTTTCAGAATTACTCCCTTTTGCCTTGGCTAACGGTTCGGCAAAACATTGCCCTGGCCGTAGACGCTGTGCTGAAAAACTACTCCCCAGCAGAGCGTCAGCAGATTGTCGAAGAACATATCGATCTGGTTGGTTTGCGGCAGGCGGCGGATAAGTTCCCAGCGCAACTCTCAGGGGGCATGAAGCAGCGGGTAGCCATCGCTCGCGCTTTGGCGGTAAGGCCCAAGGTGTTGTTGTTGGACGAGCCCTTTGGCGCTTTGGATGCCCTTACACGGGGGAATCTGCAGGAGCAGTTGATGCGCATCTGCGAAGAACATCACGTGACTACCCTTATGGTTACCCACGATGTGGATGAAGCCGTCCTGCTCTCGGATCGGGTGGTGATGCTGACCAACGGGCCGGGATCCCGAATTGGCAATATTTTAACCATCGATATTCCCCGCCCCCGCCGCCGGTTGGAGGTGGTCAATCACCCCAGCTACTACAGCTATCGCAGCGAGATCATCTACTTTTTGAACCAGCAAAAACGGATCAAGCAGTGGCGGGCCCGCCGCAGCACCGTGGTGGCCAGGCACGGTTTGGAAAAGATCAACTTGGAGATTGGCTTTGTGCCCCTGACCGCCTGCGCCCCGCTGGCGGTGGCCAAAGAAAAGGGGTTTTTTGCCAAACACGGCCTGGAAGAAGTCAATCTGGTGCGGGAAACCAGTTGGCGAGGGATCCAAGACGGCATCCAGGGAGGTTACTTGGATGCGGCCCAAATGCCCGCCGGCATGCCGGTGTGGATGTCTCTGGGCGGCGGGGACAATCCGCCTCAGCCGGTGGTGACTGCCCTTACCTTGACCCGCAACGGCAATGCCATTACCCTGCACAGGCGCTTCTACGAGCAAGGGATCCACACGCTGAGCCAGTTGAGGGCTTACATCTTAGATAGCCCCAGCCGTCGGCTGACCTTTGGGGTGGTGCATCCCAGCTCCATGCACAACTTGCTGCTGCGCTATTGGCTGGCAGCCGGCGGGATCCACCCGGATCACGATGTTGTGCTGAAAACCCTGCCCCCGGCCCAGATGGTGGCCAACCTAACAGCCGGCAACATCGACGGCTACTGTGTAGGAGAGCCTTGGAACTTGCGGGCCGCTCTGGAGGGCAGCGGCTTTACGGTGGCTACAGATTTGGAGATTTGGCTGGGCCACCCCGGCAAAGTGTTGGGGGTGCGCGAAGAGTGGGCCAGGGCCTATCCCAACACCCACATTGCCCTGGTGAAAGCGCTGCTGGAAGCCTGTCGCTACTGTGAAGATCCGGCCCACCACGACGAGATTCGCGAGCTGCTCAGCCGCCGCGCCTACCTGAGCACTGATCCTTCCTACATTCACCTGGGGGATCCCCAGCGCCTGCTCTGTGACCTAGACATGCCAATGCGGGAATATGCCCACCACCGCTTCTTTCTGGGCGCCGGCAACCGTCCCAGCCGCACCGAGCATCTGTGGATGATGACGCAAATGGCCCGCTGGGGGGATCTGCCCTTCCCGCGCAACTGGGTAGAGATCGTGGAGCGGGTGTGTCAGGTGGGAGTCTTCAGTACGGCGGCCCGCGAGCTGGGGCTGGATGTGTCTTACCAACGCCAGCCCATTCAATTGTTCGACGGGATCCCTTTTAATGGTGAGGATCCCTTGGCTTACCTCAACAGTCTGGCAATTAAGCACGACATCTACGTAGCCGAGGTTGCTTGGGATCGTCGTCCCGTGTTGCTCTAGAGATCTCCTTGGCAAAAGCACGTTCCCAGTTGTGAGAAAACGATGAATTGGAGCACCCCACGATGACTGCCCTCTTGACAACCTCTACCCCAGCAGCCACAGCCGCAGAGCCCTACTTAACCCTTGAGAATGTCAGCAAGACTTACCCAACTCCTAAGGGGGAGTATCCCGTATTGCGCGATATCAACCTCAGCGTCTGTGAAGGAGAATTTGTTTGCATCGTTGGGCATTCCGGCTGTGGCAAAACCACCCTGCTGAACATGGTTTCTGGCTTTACCCAGCCCACCGGCGGCTCGGTAAAGCTCAAAGGCCAGCCAATTACAGCTCCTGGGCCAGATCGCATGGTGGTGTTTCAAGGGTATGCCTTGTTGCCCTGGCTCACAGTTTATGAAAATGTTTACTTGGCTGTTCAGGCGGTGTTTCCCCAAAAGAGCCAGTCAGAAAAGCATCAAATTGTAGAAGAACACCTGAATCTGGTGGGGCTGGGGGAAGCAGCCCAGAAATATCCCCCGCAAATTTCCGGAGGGATGAAACAGCGGGTGGCCATTGCCCGTGCCTTGGCAATCCGCCCAGCAGTGCTGATTTTGGATGAACCCTTTGGGGCTTTGGATGCCATCACCAAAGAAGAACTTCAGGAGGAGCTGTTGCGCATTTGGGAGGAACATCGCTGTACAGTTTTGATGATTACCCATGACATTGACGAGGCACTGTTTTTGGCCGACCGTTTGGTCTTGATGACCAATGGCCCTGCGGCCACCATCGGGCAAATCATCTCTATTCCCTTCCCGCGTCCTCGCGACCGCGAGCGAATTTTGGAGGATCCACAGTACTATCGCCTGCGCAACTCTGTCCTCAGCTACCTCTACGGTCGTGAGGCCAACCCTGAAGCGGCTAACTAAGAGCTGCAAA
>NZ_JANSJH010000042.1:16011-19836 GCF_047462495.1 Synechococcus sp. H55.2
CTGCAAACCCCAGCTGGAACTCCTGCCCTTATCCTGCTGAGCCGACCAAGCTGCGCACGGCCTGCAGCAGCTCAGCAGGAAGTGGAGAGCCGGGATCCCAGCACAGCTCCAGTTGGTTGGGATCCCTGGGCAGATCTTCCTGGCAGGGGCCCGTGTGCAGGACGGCCACACACCGCAGGTTGCCCCGATCCCGACAAAACTCGTGCCAGAGGGGGATGGCCGCCGGATCCCGGCTGACCAAGAGGTAATGGGAGCAGGCTTCCAGGATCGGCTGCTTGTGGGGATCCACCTTGCCGCCCACATCCACGATCACCAAGCTTTTTTGTTGGCGCAGGGCGAGGATGGCCTGGGCGTGGAAGCTGAAAAATTCAGGGGTCAAACGTCCCCGGTAGCGGTGCTTGAGGATTTTGGCTTCTTCCGGCGGCAGATCCAACGTCCAATTTCCTTCCCCATCCCAGTGGGCCCGCTGTAGATAAACGTTGGGATCCTGGGGCAGCAGGGCCTCGAAAAGAGCGCGGGCCAGGCGGCTTTTACCGCTATCCGGAGGGCCCACCACCATCACTGCCGCCGCCAATTCTGAGCCTGGCCTGCCCTGCACCCAGGGGATGATCTCGCCCACCTGCACCTCTGGGCTGTGGCTGGAGACCACCACTGCCCCCAGGCGCGGGTCGTAGCAGGCCACCCAGCGGGTGAAATGGCACTCGTGCACCAACCAGCCGTAGAGCCAAATGGGGGCGCGCCCGCTCAGTACCACTCCCAAGCGGGGGTCGATCCCCCCAGGCAGGCGCAGTTGAGCCAGATCTTCCGGGAAAACCAGCCGATCCGGTCGGGTCAGCTCGATTTCAATGACCTGAAACGATAGCCCGCCAAGATGGGGTTTCTGCGGCCAATGGGCCAGATAGCCAGACCGCAACTGCAGTGCTACAGCAGCCATAGCAATGGGGACGGAACGACAACAGACTGGCTCCAGTATGGAAAAGATTGGAATCGGGAGCTTCCAATTGTTGGCAGAGTAGGGGCGAAGGGATCCGACCTTGGTCTGTGCCTTGCCCTGGAGGGGGGAGATGAACGGAGGGGAGTTGCCTTTGACGGCAGAAGTATTGCGCTGGCTGGCGGGCGGACAGTTGCCAGAGCGCCTGGAGCGGGCGGTGCGTCTGTGGGTGCTGCTCCAGTGCCTCTATGGCGAAAACCGCTGGCCGGATCTGCCGCAGACCTTTGGCTACACCCACATCCGCGATCGTCTCTTCTCGCCCCACCACCCCAAGCAGGATTTGCCCCATGGGATCGCCTGCCCAGATCCCGGCTGCATTTGCCAGAAGCCCCTGAGCTTTTGGCTAAAGGATCCCGACCTGGTGGCCGCCTTGAAAGCTGAAGTTCCCCATCTGGAGACGCTGCTGGCTAGCCGGCCCTTTTTCAAGACCCACCGCACCCTGCGCAAAGAGCTGGACTACCTGGCCGCCCGGGGCTGGCTGCAGCCAATCGAGGCCAACTCCAAGCGAAGAGATAACTTTCGCTGCCGCGCCGCCGGGGATCGCCCCTCCTTGCCGACGGCTGCCTCGCCCTTGACGTTGTCGGGCGGCCAGCTTGAGCAGATCTACCACGTCCTCAGCGACGTGGCCTTTGTGCATCCCGACGTGCAGGTGTTGCTGGACGATATCTGGAGAGGTCATCAACACCGGCAGCGGCGGCTGTTTGTCTGGTTTGAATACATCCTCTCCGACGAACAGCAGGAGCGGGTGGACGAATACCAAAACCAGCTAGAGGCCTTCTGGACAAAACCGGCGGCAGGGCTGATCCGCTTTGATTACGAAACCCGCCAGCACGGGATCCAAAGGGTTTTCACCTACCCGGTTTGCCTGTTTTATGCCCGCCGCGCCAAGTATTTGGCGGCCTTTGGTCAGCTCCCGCAGGCTGCCGGATCCCTGGGCTGGCACAACTTTCGCCTGGATCGCATTCGCTCGCCTCGCCTGACGGTGGTGCCCTGGTCTGACCCTGCGGTGCCGGCGGAACTCTTGGCCCGCCAGAAGCAAGGGAACTTGCCCACCCCCGAAGCGGTGCAAGCGGCCTGGGAAGAGGCCTGGGGATCTGATTTCTATCTGCCCAAGGCGCTCTTGATCCTGCGCTTTGCGCCCGAGTTTGCCCGCCGCTACGTGGACAACACGGTGCGCCACCCCACCTTCCAACCCATTGACTACGAGCGGATCCCGGCTTTGGTACGGCGGGAGGTAGCCGATGCGGGGGAACGGGAAAAGATCCTGCACATTCTTCGGCAGAGGCCGGCCAGCGACCGCTACTTCCGCGCCTATGTGCGGGTGGGAGACACCAACTTCACCATGCGCCTGCGGGATTGGCGGCCCAACGGCGAAGTGATTGCCCCTCTGGCCTACCGGGAACAGATGGCCCAAGAAGCGCAGGCAGAGCTGGGGTTTTACCGGCCCGAGTTGGCCCTCGCCAAACCCGCCTGCCCATGACCACCCTCTATTTAACCGAGCCGGGTACCGTGGTTCACTGCCAGAACCAAAGCTTGCTCATTCGGCGCCGCGGCCAAGAGCAGCTTTGCCGCCTGGCCGAACTAGAGCTAGTGGTGGTACTGCCCGGGATCCAGTTGACCGCCGCCGCTCTGGCCCAACTGCTGGATCGCGGCGTGGAAACGATAGTTGGATCGCGCCGCCACTTACCCAGAGCGGGAAGCCCTGATGGGTCTGGAGGGCCATTGTGCCCGCATCTATTACCAAGCTCTCCAGCACTGCTTCTCGCCCGAGTGGAACTTCAGAGGCCGCAACCGCCAGCCGCCCCTCGACCCGATTAACGCGCTCCTCAGTTGGGGCTACGGGGTGCTGCTGGCACGGGTGTTCCCGGCAGCCGTCATGGCCGGCTTGGATCCCTACCTGGGCTTTTTCCACACCAATTTGCCCTATCGCCCCAACCTAGTGCTGGATCTGATGGAAGAGTTTCGGCCCTTGGTAGTGGATTGGGCCGTAATCCAGCTCATCAAGGCTGGCCTGCTCACCCCGGAAGATTTCGAGCCGTCGCCGGATGGGACAGGCGTATGGCTGGGATCCCTGGCCAAAAAGCTGTTTTTGGGTGAGCTGGAGCGCCGCTTCCGCCAGCCGTTGCTCTATCCTCCCCAGTCGCGTCGCCTAGCCCTGAGCCAAATTGTGCTGGAGCAAGCCCGCTGGCTGGGCCGTTGCCTGGTGAGCGGCAACCTGGAGTACGAAGCAATGGAGCTGCGCTGATGCTGTGGTTGGTTTGCTACGACGTGGTGGACGATAAGCGCCGACACCAGTTGGCCAAGTGCCTGGAGCAGTGCTGCCAGCGAGTGCAACGCTCCGTTTTTGAATGCCCCCTGGACACTGCCGAGCTGGAAGAGAAGCTGGAAAAGTCGTGGCTGCCTCTGCTCAACCTCCAGGAAGATAGCCTGCGGGCCTACCCTCTGGATGCCAGCGCCAAACAACGCACCAAGGTCTTCGGGGGGCCTCCCCCCTACGAGCCGCCGGACTACCTCATTTTTTGAGGTTCTCAGCTCGGCCAAAATTGTAAAGTTTTGTGCGCAATCCGTCGGGGCGAGCCATCGCTAGCTTTTCTTTGCCGGCGCCAGTTTTTAAGAGGGATCTAATAGCTTTTGCCGGGATTGGCGCGAAAATGTAGCATAATGCCCCTAAAAGAGCGAATTCTCCGACTTGCGCTTATTTGCCAAAGCGATGTTAATATCTGTGTCGGGAAGTCTCCGTACTCCCTCGCAAACGCACCTTGAAAACCGCATGAGTTCAGGCTTTTCCGGGGGTAGGGTTGATCCCTACCTTTTCCCCGCAAGGGGACGGAAAC
>NZ_JANSJH010000043.1:0-19695 GCF_047462495.1 Synechococcus sp. H55.2
CCTCTCCCTCAGGGACAGCCCTCACCCCCGGCCCCTCTCCCTCAGGGAGAGGGGAGCTGGGAAATAACGAGCTGTTTCCTTGTTATTTGCAATGACTCTATAGATTGTCACGGGGTAGCGCATCCGCCAGTTGAAATCGAGAGATAGCCCGCAGAACCGACCCATCTGCCCAAGTTTTTTGTAGAGTGACGGCAGGCCGGATCCCGCATTGAGGCCCAGTGGGCGGCGGTGCGAGGGCGGCGTGAGATCTAGCCAAAGTTCAACATGCGAACCATCCCTATCGTCAAGTCTGTCCTGCAACGGCTAAAGTCCGTGCTGAAAAAATCTCTGCGTTCTGCTCCGAGTTCTCCTCGCCCCAGATCCCTGCTTGTAGCCAATGGACGGAGCCTTATCAAACTGGGCAGCGTTCTGGCTTTGCCCTTGCTGTGCTCGGCATGGCCCGCTTGGGCCCTGACACGGGTGGCGCGTCCGGAGCTGCGCGATCTAAAGCGTGCAGCCATAGTTCGGGTGGTCGACAACAACACCCTGGTTGTCCAGCTTGAAGGGGATTTGGATTTGCGGCTGGTGCAACTGATCGGGATCGATCCCCTGCCGGCGGAGATCAATCCTACGTGGACGGAGCTGCGCGGACAAACCCCTTTGGCGGTTTACAATGCCGGCCAATATTTGCAGACGGCTTTGCTGGGACGGGAGGTGTTTCTGGAGTTGGATCCTGCCCTGGCTCCCGCTCCCACGTTACCTGCCTACGTTTGGCAGGCCAATACCCTCATCAACCAGGAAATGCTGTTTTTGGGCCATGGCCTGTTGTCTGGGCGAACCGATGGCCTCAAGTATGGCCCTATCCTCAGAGAAGCAGCCACTGCGGCAAGGCAACAGGGGCGCGGCTATTGGACGTCCTATGGCCCTCGCTGACCTGCTCCCCACGGCCAGTCGCGTTGGCGGGATGAAGTCCTGGCGTAGCTCTTAACTGGGAACTTTAGGTCGCTTTTCGCTAAAACAGCCTGTAAGTTCCAGGCCTCCCTCTCTATCCTTGGCTGGTCAACCCCCGCAGCCGAGCTGCCGGGGAGGGGCTGAGCTGTTCTCTTTAGATTTCTCGCTTGTTTATGATGATCTCATGTGGGTTTCCAATCCTGGGCTGCCCAGCTCCTCAGGGAACTGAAAGAGATCCCGCCGGGCAGTTTGGAGTTCCTTATGCCGGATGAGTTGCCGTTTACCCTAGATCAACTTCTCATTGTGCGGGCAATTGCCCAGCAGGGTAGTTTTCGCCGTGCTGCCGATAGCCTGTTTGTCTCCCAACCCGCTGTCAGCTTGCAGGTGCAGAACCTAGAGCGGCAGTTGGGGGTGGTGTTGTTCGACCGCAGTGGGCGCAAGGTGGAGTTGACGGATGCCGGGAAAGTATTGCTGCAGTACAGCGAGCGCATCCTCAAGCTGTGCCATGAAACCCTCGAGGCTCTGGCAGATTTGCAAGCAATGGAGCGAGGGCACCTGGTTTTGGGGGCCAGCCAAACGGTGGGCACCTATGTCATGCCTTCTTTGATTGCGCAATATCACCGCCGCTATCCCCAGATTTCGATGCAGCTCTTGGTGCAATCCACGCGGCGAATCGCCCAGAAGTTGGTGGATGGTCAATTGGACGTGGCCATTGTCGGTGGGGAGATCCCGTTTGACTTACAGCGGCACTTGAAGGTGATGGCTCTGGCGGAAGATGAATACGTGCTGGTCGGCGCCCCCGGCTGTGCCGTTGACTCTCCTGCTCTAGCGGATCTGTTGACTTTGCCTTTTATCACTCTGGATCCCCAGTCTTCCACGCGGCAGACCATCGACCGGGTGTTGAATCGCCACGGCATCAACCCGGCTCAACTGAATGTGCGGCTGGAGCTCAGCTCGATTGAAGCCATCAAAAATGCCGTCCAGGCGGGTTTGGGGGTGGCTTTTTTGTCGACGGTGGCGGTGGGAGCCGATGTGGAGCAAGGTCGGTTCCAAAAGCTGGCGGTGGAAGGGCTGCAGATACGGCGTACCCTCTGGCTGGCTTTTAACCCGGAGCGCTATCAATCGCAGGCGGCCACCCGCTTTCTCCAAGGGCTACTGACCCGCCAGGACTGGCTGAAAATCCCCCCTCCCCATTTGCAGTTGCTCGGTTGAGTCGCAGCTTTTCCCGACCCCGTGGGAGTTTTTGGGATCAGTTAAGATCTCTACAAGATCCTCAGAAGAAGTGCTGCCTGGGATCCATCAAGGGCTCTGTCCCCTCACCCGTTCGCGGCGGGGTGACCTTGGCGTAGCACGGGAAAAGGCTGTATCTGCTGACGATGGGCCGATGATCGAGCAAGAGCTGTTGGAACGGCTGCCTTTGGCGCAGCGCCTGGCGGAGTTACGAGCGCGCGTTCAAGCGATCCCGCTGCAGAGGGTGAAATTGGAAGGATTGAACATCCCAGGGGCAGAGTCCTGCTGGGCCGCCTATCGAGAGTGGGGAGACGGGATCCCCCTGCTGTTTTTGCACGGTTTTATGGCCACCCACGCCAATTGGTGGCCGCTGATGCAGGGGTTGGGAGGCGAGTACCGCTGCATCGCCCTCGATTTGCTGGGGTTCGGGCAGTCCAGCCAGCCGGCCTTGCGCTACGACATCGGTGCAGAAGTGGAGTTTGTGCGCGGATTTGTCCAGGCGCTGGGCCTATCGGCTCCGGTTCTGGTGGGCCATTCTTTTGGCGGCTGGGTGGCAGCGGCCTATGCCGTGCGGTATCCACTGCGGGGGTTGGTCTTGTTGGCCCCTGCCGGGATCCGCGACGACAGCTTTGTCAAACGCTACCGCCATTTGCGGCCCTTGCTCTGGGAAAGCGTTTGGGTCGATTGGCTGTTGCGGGCGATCACCCCCCTGGCCCGATGGTGGCATTGGGAAGACAAACTGGCTCAACTCTTGTGGTTGCGCGGATCCCTGCGCCAACAACCGGTGGCCCGGCAATTTCTCCGACAACGTCTGCGCCCGCAAGCTGCCGTCGATACGGTTGAGCGTTACCTCAAACACATTCAGGCCCCCACCCTGGTGGTTGCCGCCGAACAGGACGACACCATCCCCCTCTGGCACTGCCAAACCTACGCCGCAGGGATCCCCGGAGCGCAGCTCAAGATCCTGCCCGGCGCCAGCCATGCTATCCCTGCCTTGCATGGGGAACAAGTGCTGCCCCTCATCGGGGAATTTCTCGATGCAGCTTTTTCCAAATGTTACCCGAATGCTATGGGAGTTCCCCGGTGATGGTCGATAATGCCAAGTCTTATCTTGCATCCATTGAACGGGCCAATCCAACCAGAACCGAACAACTTGAGCGCATGAAAGCTGTGGTCATGAGTGTGGCCGGTGGGCCAGAGGTTCTGCAGCTCCGAGAAGTCCCTGAACCTCAGATTCGCGGTGAGCGGGAGCTGCGCATCCGCCTCAAGGCAGCCGGCGTCAACCCCATCGACACCAAGCTGCGGCGGCGAGGCACCTTCTACCCCGAAGAGATGCCAGCCATCTTGGGGTGTGACGGTGCCGGCGTTGTGGAAGCCGTGGGATCCGGCGTCAGGCACTTTACGGTGGGAGATGAGGTTTACTTCTGCCACGGCGGTCTGGGCAGGCAGGCGGGCAACTATGCCGAGCTGATCGTGGTGGACGAGCGCTTTGTGGCTCCCAAGCCCAGAACACTGAGCTTTGCCGAAGCTGCGGCTGCTCCGCTGGTGCTGATCACCGCCTGGGAAGCCCTTTACGACCGGGGACGGCTGCAGGCCAGCCAACGTGTGCTTATCCACGGGGGAGCGGGTGGAGTTGGCCATGTGGCCATCCAACTGGCCCGCCTACGGGGATCCAAAGTGGCCACCACCGTGAGCACCCCAGAAAAGGCGGTGTTTGTCCGTTCTTTGGGGGCCGACTTGCCCATCTTCTACCGGCAGACCGACTTTGTGCGGGCCGTTTGGGACTGGACAGGGGGGGAAGGGGTGGATCTGGCCCTGGATACTTTGGGCGGCGCGATCTTGGAGCAGACCTTCCCCGCGGTGCGCGTGTACGGGGATATCGTCACCCTGCTGGCGCCGGCCCCGGAGACCGATTGGCGGGTGGCCCGCGACCGCAACTTGCGGGTGGGGTTCGAGCTGATGCTCACCCCGATGCTGAAAAACCTCACCAACGCCCAGCAAAACCAGGCGGAAATTCTCAGGCAGTGTGCCCGCCTCATCGACCAGGGCCAACTGCGGATCCAGCTCAGCCATACCTTTCCTCTGGCCGAAGCGGCTGCCGCCCACCGGCTGCTGGAGCAGGGATCCGTTCTGGGCAAAATTGCCTTAACCATCCCCGAGTAGGCATGCTGGAAAAGTTGGTCGAGGATCTGCCCATGGTCGCTCCTCTCACCCCCCACCTGTTGGAGAACGAGAGCTTCTACGAAAATGCCCTCTGCTGGCTGGGACGGCCCCAGACGGCCTATCGGCTGTTGAGTGAAGCGGTTTTTCCTGCCATCTCCTCTTGGGTGCGGGGAGAGGTGGATAGCCACTCTTTTAACCACTGGCAACTGGAGGATGTGCGCACCTTTCTGTATCCGGTGGTGGCCTTGGGAGACCAGGAAAGCCTCGTTCTCTGCAGTGAAGCCCTGCTCCTCTGTGGCATCGGCAACTATTACAACCCCTGTGACTTGGCCATTGTGGTGTTTGTGCAGCAGCCCCAGGAGCTGTTCAGCCAATTGATGCAGCGCATTCGCCGGGCCGAAGCCACCATCAGCCGCGGGCCAGAGGTGCGCATGCTCTCGGAACAGGTGAACCTGGCCAAGCGCGGACAAGACTACATCAACACCAAGTATCTGGTCTGGCCCTACGCCCTTTCCGGTGCAGCTCAAGATACCCTAATTAAGCAAGGGATCAGCCTGATCCGCCTCTCCCCTCAGGAGGCTGCCTTGCCCTTCAGGGAATAGGTGGCGGAAGATCGGGATCCCTAACCCCAACCTTTCCATCTCTATCGTTTTTCATGGCCGATGCCCACCTGCCCCCTTTGATCCAAGCGATGCTGGATCCCGCCTTCTACCCTCATCCGGCGCAGGATCCCATTCAGCTTATTCAAACCCACATTTCCTATATTCTGCTGACGGGGGACTATGCCTATAAGGTGAAAAAGCCTCTGGATTTCGGCTTTTTGAATTTCACCACCCTAGAGCAGCGGCGCCACTTTTGCCAAGAGGAGCTGCGCATGAACCAACGCGGCGCTCCCGGCCTTTATCTGCAGGTGTTGCCTATTTTTCAAACCAATGGCCGCTTTCAGTTCAGCGGCAGCGGCGAGCTTGTAGAATACGCCCTGCAAATGCGGCAATTTCCCCAAGAGCAACTGTTCAGCAACCTCTTTGAGCGAGGAGAGCTGACGCCGGCCTTGATGGAAGAGCTGGGGCGGGTGGTGGCGATGTTTCATGCCCAGGCCGAGACCAACGATTACATTCGCAGCTTTGGCCGGCCAGAACGGGTGCGCGAGGCCTTTGACGAGAATTACGCCCAAACCCAGCGCTACATCGGCGGCCCCCAAACAGCTCGGCAATATCGAGAAACCCGAGCCTACACCGATCGCTTTTTTGCCGAGCGGCAGGAGCTTTTCCAACAAAGAATAGAACAAGACCGCATTCGCGAATGCCACGGAGATTTGCACCTGCGCAACATCTGTTTTTGGGAAGGGAAGATCCTACTTTTTGATTGCATCGAGTTCAACGAAGCCTTTCGCTTTGTGGATGTCATGTACGACGTATCCTATGCAGTGATGGATCTGGATGCCCGCTATCGTCCGGATCTGGGCAACGTCTATTTGAACACTTACTTGGAAGAAACCGGAGATTGGGAAGGGCTGAAAATCCTGCCCATCTACCTCAATCGCCAAGCTTATGTGCGGGCCAAGGTTACCTCTTTTTTGCTGGAGGATCCCACGGCAACAGAGGAAACCAAGGCAACGGCCTTCCGCACTGCTGCTCGGTACTATCGCCTGGCCTGGGAATACACTCTCCCCAAGCAGGGGCAGTTGTTCTTAATGTCGGGATTGTCGGGATCCGGCAAAAGTACGGTGGCCCGTCACCTAGCCCGTCAGCAGGGAGCCATTCACATTCGCTCCGATGCCGTGCGCAAGCATTTGGCCGGGATCCCCTTATGGCAACGGGGGGGGCCGGCGGTCTATACCCCGGAGATGACCGATAAAACCTACCGCCGCCTGGTGCAGTTGGGCGTGGAGCTGGCCCAGGAGGGCTACACCGTGATTCTGGATGCCAAGTTCGACCGGCAGGCGCTGCGGGGAATGGCCATTGCGCAGGCCCAACAACGGGGGATCCCGCTGCACATTCTCCACTGTTACGCCCCTGAGCCTGTTTTGCGAGAGCGCCTGCAACGCCGCAGCCAAGCTCCTCAAACCGGCTGCATCGATGGAGTTGAGCAGCGCCCTGCCGACATTGCCGATGCCACGGCCGAGATGCTTACCGAGCAACAAGCCCACTGGGAGGAGTTTTCCGAGTTGGAACGGCCTTTTTTGAGGGTTCTGGATACCAGTCAAGATTGGCCCTCTCAACTTCAGCAGCTTTGGGTCTCGACTCAAACTGCACCCAGTCAGGAAAATTGACATGAGCAAGGTGGATTTCACCGTTTGCGGGTTGAGGTTATTTCCAACCCGAAAGACACTTCCCGAACCCGCCGCGCCCCGGCCCCTCTCCCAGAGGGAGAAGGGAGTTGGGGATCGACACAACCATCCGCTGCATCGCTATTTGCAATGGCTGTAGAGGAGGGCAGCAGCTCTTGTTGAGCAGGGAACAGGGGTGCGCTTACCCGAACATTTCGCCTTACACAAAGCCAGCAGGAGGTTGGGAAGTGTGTCAACGTGTCTTTAAAGGCCCCCACCCTTTTCTCACCCAACTCGACCAGAATTGACCGCTTGCAGGAGGATCCAGCGGTGAGCGATGTAACTTCAGATGACCTGCGCCTGATGCTCCTGTTCGAGGGCTTCCCTCCTGAGAAGCTAGAGGTTCTGGCCGGGCAAATGTCGTTGCGCTCCCACCCGGCCAATCAGGCCATCTTGCTACAAAATGACTGGGGCAACGCCGTTTACTTTATCCTGGAAGGGTGGGTCAAGATTCGCACCCATGATCTCGAAGGACGGGAGATCACCCTCACCATTCTCGGTCCAGGAGAAGTCTTCGGGGAGATGGCCGCTTTGGACGAAGCGCCCCGTTCCACCGACGTCATAGCTCTAACAGCCACCAAAGTCAGTTGTCTGTCGGCCCAGCACTTTCTGGCTTTTTTGGCCTCGGATGCCCAGGCCGGCATCCGCCTTGCTCAACTCATGTCGCGTCGTTTGCGGCAGATCAACCGTCGTCTGCAGTTACGCGAGGCCAGTAGTACGGCCCGTGTTGCCGATATCCTGCTGTTCTTGGCCGAGTCTCGTGGCCGGGTCAGCCGGGGTGGCGTAGAGATTCCCAACTTGCCCCATCGGGAGCTGAGCAGCTTGAGCGGCTTGGCTCGGGAAACGGTCACCCGTGTCCTGTCTAAGCTGGAGCAGGAAGAGCTGATCCGCCGGGATCGCACCCGAGAGGTTCTCTGCATTCCCCAGATGGAGGCTTTGGAGAAACTGATTGGCTGAATGGGGGGTATTACCAGTTGCCGAAAGCCTTCGCAGGGTTGTAAGATAATAAGCCCAGAGCCGGGATAGCTCAGTTGGTAGAGCAGAGGACTGAAAATCCTCGTGTCACCAGTTCAAGTCTGGTTCCTGGCATCTGACGCTACCCTCACCCTTGGCCCCTCTCCCATCCCTCACCCCCGACCCCTCTCCCAGAGGCCCTCACCCCCAGCCCCTCTCCCAGAGGGAGAGGGGAGTTAGGTATAGAGCTCCGCGCGCTGGCGCATTCGCGACAACGCTGCGTAGCAACAACGACGTAACGAGCCGCTTCATCGCTGGGCTGCGGCGTTCAACCCAAGAGCAAAAAGAAAGCTGGTCGGGAAACCCGTCTGCGAAGCCGTGACAGCTAGCGAATGTACTGGGCCAGAGCTCGTGAAGGATATCCCACCCGCAATTTGCGCAGGGCATCCCGCTCGATCTGACGAATCCGTTCCCGCGTCAGGTTAAAGTGCTCCCCCACCTCCCGCAGGGTTCTCGCCTGTTGCCCGTCTAACCCGTAGCGCAACTCCAGCACTTGCCTCTCAATCGGCTTCAGGGTTTGCATGGCAGAACGCACATCCTGCTGCATCGATTGCACAAGGATCCCTTGGAAAGGCTGCTCTTGCCGCTCATCCTGCAGCAAATCGCCAAGGCAGCTTTCTCCTTCCTGGCCAACCGGCACATCCAGTGACAGGGGCAAAGCAGCAGCCTGCTGGATCATGCGCAGTTTCTTGACTTTAATGCCCAGTGCCTCTGCCAGCTCCGCCTCGGTGGGCCGCCGCCCCTGTAGCTTCATCAGCTCGCGGTTGGTGCGTTTGAGCAGGCGTACTTTATCGACCATGTGCACCGGCAGGCGAATCGTCCGCGCTTGGTTGGCAATGCAGCGGGTGATCCCCTGGCGAATCCACCAATGGGCGTAGGTACTGAAGCGAAAACCCCGTTCCGCATTGAATTTTTCGGTGGCCCGAATCAACCCGATATTGCCCTCTTGGATCAGATCCAAAAAGGGCACCCCCCGATTGAGGTATTTCTTGGCCACGCTGACCACCAGACGCAGATTAGCGTTGATCAGCTTGCGCTGGGCCTGTTCCCCTTGTCGGATGCGGGATCGTAAGGTGGATACGGAAATCTGCAGGGCCTCAGCCAGATCCTCGTCGCTGGGATCCCTGCCCCGTTGTTGCCGCCACTCCTGCCGGGCTTGATCGATGAGGAGCTTTTGCTGGATCTTGCGCGACAGCTCGATTTCTTCGGCGTGGTCGATGCGGGGCACGCGACCGATTGTATTTAAGTAGTGATCGACGGCATCTTCATTCAACCGCGAGCCGCCAGCAACCGGCTCTGGGTCGACTTCTTGAAGGGCAGACTCAGGGTCAAACCAGAGCTCGTCGAGCTCCTGAGGCAAAGAGGCAGAGTCTTCAGGATGAGGACGAGAAAAAACCACGGCCAAGTGAGGAGAGAACGTCACCTCCCAGTCTAGAAAGGTTTTTTCTTCCGGTGCGAGCGAAAATCGATCATGCCACCCTTTTTTGTCCCGAGATTTTTCCGGTTCAATGCTCGAACAACAGGGATCCCGTCCGCCAAGCCTCTGTGGGTAAGGGATTGCCCGCCAAAAGGCAGTAAGCGATTTTCGATCTAGGCCTTGAGGTAAGATTGTTCGTGGGCTGGCCAGCTCCACGGCTGGGATCCCAAAGAAAAGGGAACCTTGCCAGCTCAGGCTACCATGGGGCGATTGGCGAGCTGCGAACCTCTTCAGTCTGGATAAAGAATATTTACAACTTGCTGCTCCTATGGAGTTGAACGACCGGCACCATCCATCGGCCAACTTGATTGGGGAGCGGGTGCGCTGGGTACGGGAGAAGCTGCAACTTACCCAAGATCAACTGGCGGGCCGCTTGGCCAAGTACGGTGTGCAGTTGGACTACGTCAAGATCGGCCAGGTGGAAAAGGGAAAACGGCGCGTCATCGACAAGGAACTGGTGGCTTTTGCCAAGGCGTTGGGAGTGTCGGTCACTTGGCTGCTAAGCGGAGATGAATCCCATCTGTAGCAGTCGGGGGGAAGCTACATCCGATTTCCCTCAACCATCCCAGGGGAGCAAGACAGTAAAGATACAGGGCCCCAACGGGATCCAGATCACCGACGCCTTCACTTCTTCATCTAAACTTGATATTGTTAACTTGCTGTTGAGACGGCCCCATTTCACCTGCTTGTGTGAGGTTGACGGATGCTCTCCTTCTTTTTCAACTCTTCTGATCCGGCCAACAACCGGCAAAGCGGAGCCCATCGTGTGCCTGCCTCGGGCAAGACCACCGGCAGGCAGCGGATCCCTAACTACAACCGCATGTCTGCTCCCCATGAGGTGCTTAAGCAGGAAAAGCAGGAGCAAGAGTTTACGGAGATGGAGCAAAACATCAGCCGCATCCACTACTTCTACCGAAAAGCAGACATGCCCCTGGAGATGCGGCAAATTCTGACCTACCGTAAGTTGATGGAGCTGGACTACTTTACCCCACAGGCGGCCAAAGAGTTGCTCAGGCAGTGGCAGCAGCAGGAAGAGCAGGAGCAAGAACGCCGTCAGGCTTGAAAGAGGACGACCGCTTGCGAGCCCGACTGCAGGATTTAGTTTATGTAAAGTTCATAAATAGTTGAGGCTCTGCAGCAGGGCAAAACAGAGGCCGGCACTGGCCAAAGGCACGGTCAGGTTATCCAAGCCCCACCAAGAGAACACCTCCAAGCCCATGGTTATTCCCCCCACCAAGAGGCTGATGGCGAGCAAAGGGGGAGAGAAGCCGAAGTACCCCAGAAGCAGCGCCGCGATCACCAAGGTACTCACCGCCCACATGGTCAGGGATCCCTCCCAGCTTTTTTGAAGGGATCCCAGTTGATAGGGGTGTTTGCCCCAGGTTTTGCCCACCAAGCCGGCCAAGGCATCCGCCCACGTCATCACCAAGATGCCGATCACCGCGAAGACTTGTCGCTGTGGCCGCCAAAACCAAAACAGCAGCAGGCCAATGCTGAGGGCATAGAAACAGGTGCCAAAGCTGCGCCGACCGACCCCATTCAAGCTGGGCAAAAGGGTCACTCGGTAGGAGAGCAGCGCCAGGCCGGCAAACACCAGCGAGAACCCTACCCCCAGCCAGCGGGGCACTTGCAAGGCCCAAGCCAGCAAAATGATATTGCCCACGCCGATGTGAATTGCCTTGCGCACCCATTCTCCGTCCACCTGCTGGGAGCGCAGCCATTCCGCAAAAGCAAAGACGGAGGCCAGCCAGAGAGCATAGCAAGCAAGCTGCTGGGTCAGGCCCATGAAACGGCCTCAGAGCGTTTTCAAGTAGCTGAGCAGATCCGCCATCTCCTGGGGATCGGGCTGGAACTGGGGCATGGGAGGCGTTTTGCCACCGGTTACTTGCTGAATGATAAACCGATCCGAACGGCGGCTGCTCACCCCCCGCAGGCTGGGCCCCACCCGACCATCCGCTTCTTCTCCATGGCAAGCCGCACAGTTGAGGGCAAACAAGGAAGCACCACGGCCAACCTGCCCCTCTAGGCTGAGGACAGCTTGAGTGTAGGGATCCAGCCGAGCCCCGGCACTCAACCAAACCCAGGTGACTACCGCCAGGCCGAGGAGGACGACGCCCCAACGAGCTTTTTGGGCCCAGACACCTGTGAAGAACTGCTGCAAGGACTTGAGGAAAGGTTGTAAACGCTTTTGGGAGGAGGGCAGTCGCTTCTGCTCAAACTCAGCCCAGCAGCCGGGCGACGCCTGGCTGCTGCCGGATGGCGGGATGTCTGAGAGGGAGGGATGCACAGACAACGCTGAGAGAGACCGTTTCAATCTTTTACATTTCAACCAACACGATAACTCAGGAGCCCTTCCCTGCCAATAATCTGTAATGGTATTTACTTTTTCTTAATGATTTGCCGGTCTGTCTGAGATTGCGCTCCCTCTGGGATGGCGCGGTTGGGAAAGAGCCGCTCCATCGCCTCTGCTTGGGCCCAGGGATCCCGGTTCAGGCTGTGGATGAGATTGGCCCCTGGAAAGTGCGCCTGCAGGCGGCGGTAGAAGGATAAATTACCATAAACGACGACGGCTGCCACCCGCTCCCGATGCTGTTGCAGCCAATCCAGCACATAGTTGGGCAGGGGATCGCGAAGGAAAGCTTGGAAAACCAGCCCTGGAGCGCTGTTCAAAGCAGCTTCCAGCCAAGGCAGGGGGGTGAGGGCATCGCTGACCACAGGGAGAATGCCCAACGCCGCCGGCACCTGAACAGCGGGAGACTGCAACTGCAGGTCGGCAGTGTCCAGGGGGGGATCCAGCCAGATCCAGTTCAACCATCTGGGCTCTGGGGGCGGTCTGAGGGGCCGGCCACCTTCCACCCCACCGCGGGCCATGGCGGCTTGACAGGGAGCAATATCCTGCTCGGCCAAGAGGGATCCCAGCTGGGCGGCTTTGTGCAGAGCAGAGGGCAGGTTGGCGCGCGTGTTGAACAGCTTTCCCAAAGCCGAGTCCTTGCGGATGGGATCCCCCAGCAAGAGGGGTTTCAGGTGCTCGGCGGGGGAGCCGCGGCTGAGGGCCGGGTCGGTGGGATCCTTGGCCCCCATCCAGCCGCCAACAGCGCTGAAATCCGTTTCCGCCAAGGCCGGCCACACCTGTTTGAGGAGAGTTGAGGCCGCAGGCAGGACTCGCTGCTTGGCGCGCAGCACCCGCGTCACCGATTGGGCCAGTTGGACGGCGCTGAGGGATCCCTGCTGCACCGCTTCCAAAACGGCTGCCAGCGAGGCCATTGGATCGGGGGGGGCCAAAATCAGGTCGGCACCGGCCTGGAAAGCCCGCACGGCCAATCGGTTGGGAGAGAGCTCCGTCCCAGCGGCCAGCTCCGCCAGAAAGCCGTCATCGAGTCTATCCACCACGATCAGCCCGCCGAACCCCCATTCCCGCCGCAGCAGCTGGGTGAGCCGCCCCGGCAGCAGGGTGATGGGCCAGCGCTCATCCCACTCCGGCAGCACCACATGAGAAACCAAGATCGCCCCCACCTGCTCCAGCAGGAACGGCAGCCAAGGCCCCTCTTGGAGCTGGGCTGGGGTCAGGCTCAAACGGGGGCACCAGGGGATGTCCGGTGCCTTTGAAACCTGCTCTGCTGCAGCCGACCTTACTTCCCCTTTGCCGGGGAAAGAGCTGGCCGTGGTCAGGATCCCCTCTGGGACGGCTTGCTCACATCCGCGCACAAAGGCTCGCGCCAGTTGCAAAGCAGACAGGGGATCTTCCCCCAGCAGCTCTGCGACCGGGTTAAGCAGCCAATTGATGCCGAGGGCCGCTGCTTCCCGCGCCGTGATCCAACCCCACTGTTCCGCCCAGCGCTCGGCTTCGGATCCCAGGCGGCTCAGGCCCAGGGGGTGGGGAAAAGAAGTCGCCCCCTGCAGGGCCAGCCCACGACCGGCCTCCGCCGCCACCAAAAGGGGCAGGGCAGCCCAGGTTTGCAACTCTTCCACCAGCAACAGGGCTTCTGCCACATGGCCCTCGGTCAGCCAGATGCCCCCAATCCCTACCTCTTGGATCAGCCGCCTGAGAACTTCTCGAGGGGGTGACTGGGATCCCAAACGGGCCGAGACCGGCACCACCAGCAGTTGCGCCACTTGTCGAGCTAGGGACAAGGGCTGGTCAAGCTCGTCGGCCAGAGATCCGGAGACACTCATGGGCATAACCGGAAGTCGTCAGCAATGCTGGGGGATCCCCATCTTTTGCGAAAACCCAAGCGCAGATGATCCTAGCCGCTCTCCCGGCTTCTGGCTTCCCTGCTGCCAAAACAATCAGCGCCTTTGGCGGCAGCGGTCGCAGGTGCCGCAGGGCAGGCCGGGGTGTTCCCCAGGGTAGCCAAAGTAGGGCAAGATCGCCTGCCACCGACAGCCGCGAGCGTGGATCAGGGCCTCCATCTCGTGCCAGGGATCCTGCCGCGGCGGCGGCTGCCAACGGCGGTGCAGCACCTGAAAGTGAAAGGGATCCGGCCAGCGCAGACAGCCCATCTCCTGCAACAGGCCCAGGGCCACCCGGGTTTCTCCTGGCGGCAGGTCGGCATAGGATCCCTGCGGGGGCAGAGTTTGCAGCAGGCGGCGTGCTTGGGCCAGTAGGCGCTCCTGCTGAGAATAGAAATAGGCTTGGCGCTGGCGATCGCTGGGATCCAGCAGGCCCGTCGGCTCCGAGACCAGCATCAGGGCCTGACAGGGGCCGCCATCCCGCCCGCCCCGCCCCACCTCTTGTAAATAATCCATCAAATGGGGCGGGGGATGAAAATGCAGCACCCAGCGCACATCCGGCTTGTTGATCCCCATGCCAAAGGCGTTGGTGCAAACCAAAAAGCGCAGCTCGCCCGCCAGCCAGGCCCGCTCCAAGCGCCGGCGAGATCCCGCTTCCAGGCCGCCGTGGTAAGTGGCGGTTTCTTGGTTGTGGCGGCCCAGCCACGCGGCCAGCTCCTCCCCATCCCGCCGTGTGCGCACGTACACCAGGCCCGGGCCGGGGTTTTCGGCCAGAAAACGCAACAGCCGCCGACGGCGATCCGCCGGGCTCCAGGCGATGGCCACATTGAGGGAGATATTGGCCCGCAGCGGATCGGCGCGGATGCACTCCGGATCCTGCAGCCCCAGGATGTGGCCCAGGCGAGTGCAGGTTTGGGGATCGGCGGTGGCGGTAAAAGCGGCGATGGGAAACGAGGGCTTGGCCAAAGCCGGGCGCAGCAATCCCAAACGGCGGTAGTCGGGCCGGAAGGATCCCCCCCAATGCACCAACGTATGGGCCTCATCCACGATCAGGCTGCTGATTTGCACCTGGGGCTGCTGCAGCCGTTGCCAAACGGGGGGGCTGAAGAGGGTTTCCGGCCCCAGGTAGAGCAGACGCAGTCGGTTTTCCTCAAGGGCCTTCAACACGCGCTTGCGCAGGGCCGGATCCAGCTCGCTGTGCAGACAGGCCGCCGGCAGACGGCGCTTCCAGAGATCCTGGACTTGGTCTTCCATCAGGGCGATCAGGGGCGAGACCACCAGCGTCAGCCCTGTTTGCAAGAGGGATGTGAGTTGGAAGCAAAGAGACTTGCCAAACCCCGTCGGCAATACCACCAGCGCGTCGCGCTTCTCCAGCAAGGCGCGGATCACCTGAGCCTGGGGCGGGCGCAGCGCCTCGTAGCCCCAGTACTGCTTGAGGGCGGATTGAACCTGCTGCCAATCCTGCAAACGGCAACCCCTTTTGCCGCGATTTCCTTCAGCAATCTACAGCGATTGTAAAGGGGGTTGTCCAACAACAGGCTATTTCCAATTCCACGGAACCCCCTTTCTGCCTCTAGTTCCCCTCTCCCTCTGGGAGAGGGGGTAGGGGTGAGGGAACCCGTATCGGGATGGCTGGGATCCAGGTCGCTGGCCGGGAAGGAATGCTCTTTGCTGCCCTTGGCAAGGTATCGGTCGCGTAGCATTGCGTGGCAACAGGGCGGTGGTCTTGTGCGATTCTAGAGCTGGGACTTCCCGCCTAGCTCGATGCTGGAACTATGACTGCCAATGTGCTCCGCACCGCTGATGCCAACGACTCCCCACCCTTGCTCCAGCCCAGAATGGCCTCTGTTCACCGTCGCACGGGGGAAACGGATGTGCAAATCCATCTCAACCTGGACGGCAGAGGGCAGCACGAGATCGACACCGGGATCCCCTTTTTGGATCACATGCTGGCCCAGCTCAGCACCCACGGGTTGATCGATCTCCAGATCAAGGCGGTGGGGGATCTGCACATCGACGACCACCACACCAACGAAGACGTGGGCATCACGTTGGGACAGGCGCTGGCGCTGGCGCTGCAGGATCGGCGGGGCATTTATCGTTTTGGTCATTTTTGGGCGCCTTTGGATGAGGCGCTGGTGCAGGTGGTGCTGGACTTTTCCGGGCGACCCCACCTCAGCTACGGCCTGGAGCTGACCGCCGAGCGCATTGGCCGCTACGAAACCCAGTTGGTGCGAGAGTTTTATCAGGCGGTGGTCAACCATGCCCAGATGACCCTGCACCTTCGCCAGGCAGCCGGCCTCAATGCCCACCACATCGTCGAGGCCAGTTTCAAGGCCTTTGCCCGCGCCCTGCGCATGGCCGTAGAACGGGATCCGCGCCGACAGGAAGGGATCCCCAGTTCTAAGGGGGTGCTGTAGCGGCGCCTGCGCGGGCTGTTGACCTTGAGCCTGGGACTTGTGGTGCTGCCCCATCCGACGATGGGGTTCTGTCGAGAATGCTGAGCCGCACTCGCCCGCCGGCTGCTTTGGGCAAAATCTCCAGCCACTGGTGAAGATCCAAAAGAGCTGAGCCGGCGCCAATTCACAGACCTGGATGAGGCAAAGTCTGTCCGGCAGGGATCCCCATTTGGGTTTATTCTGGACTTAGCCATCCTTCCAGGGTTGCGTCCCAGCTCAGGCGGGATCCAAAAGTCGAAAAAGGGTTTCCCGGCAGTTGCCAGCTCTGGAGGTTCTGATTCCCAGCCACTGATAGGCCCATGTTAGGGGGGGATGAAAACCATGGACATTGATCTCCGTCCGCTGATCGTTCTGTCGCCCATTGTTTTGGTGGTTGCCTGGGCTGCCTACAACATCATCAAGGCTGCCATCAAAGGAGAGGCCAAGCTCTTCGGCGAGAAGGGCAACAACCCCTTCGGCAAAGGCGGGAGCTGAACGTGCGGATCCGGCCGGCAGGCTCAGTATGCTAGGCGAGGCGACAAACCCAAAATCCGCCGATGTGATTGTCATCGGGGCCGGAGTGGCCGGTTTGGTCTGCGCAAGGCGACTGCTGCGGGCGGGGCTGCGGGTTCTGGTGCTGGAAAAATCGGCGGGCTTGGGCGGGCGCCTGGCCACCCGTCGGGTTGAGCATCTCGGACAAACGGTGCCGGTGGATCACGGGGCTCAATACCTGACTGCCGATTCCGATGGCTTTCATCGCTGGGTGAAGGAGCTGCTGGGCCTGGGGCTGCTGACGGAATGGACGCGCTCGCTTCATGTGCTGGATCGAAAAGGGCTGCGCCCGGAGCATCCCAACGAGGAGAAACCGCGCTACATCTGCCCCCAGGGCATGACGATGTTGGCCAAACACCTGGCTGCCCCGCTGTCGGTACACACCCAAACTCGTGTGGTCGGCCTCAAAAGTTTGGCCACAACCTGGCAAGTGCAGGCGGAGAATGGTCAATGCTACGAGGCTGCCGCATTGGTGGCGGCCATTCCGGCCCCGCAGTTGCTGCCTTTGCTGCAAGAGAAGATCCCTCCTGCCGATAGCCTGCTGTCTCTGCTGGGATCCGCCGAGTATCAGCCCTGCCTTGCGGTTTTGGCCGGCTACTCCAAGGACACGCCGCCGCCGCCCTGGAAAGGGATCAAGTGCTTGGAGGATCCGATGTTGGCCTGGCTGGGGTTGGACAGCAGCAAGCGCCCGCAGCCGCTCTCGCCGGTGGTGGTCTTGCATGGGGGGGCGGAGTGGTCATCTCTGTACCTGGAGGCCGGCCCACCTGAGCTAGAAAAGGCAGGTCGAGAATTGTTGGCCCACGCCGCCAAGCATCTGGATCCCTGGCTGGCTTCGCCCCAATGGATGCAGGTGCACCGTTGGCGCTACGCTTTGCCGCTGGAAACCATGGGATTGGCCAGCTTGGGCACCCGGATTCCGGCGGCTGAGGGATTGCCTTTGGTTTGTGCCGGCGATTCGTGCGCCGGGGGGCGCGTAGAAGGGGCTTGGCTCTCAGGGCAAGATGCCGCCAAAACGTTGCTCGAAATGCTGGGCGGCTCTGAGCGGTGAGGGGACGCTGACCCAGTTGGCCTGGAGCAATGCCTGCAGATCCAGGCCGAGAACTGCCGAGAATTTCCATCCTCTGGGGTAGAGAGTTATGCTGACAGGGTGGATCCCTTGGCAGATAATCCATGCCCAGAACCTGTACGATCTACCGCCGTGCCCAATTTGCCGCCAGCCATCGCTACTGGTTGCCCGAACTCTCAGAAGCCGAGAACGTAGCCCGCTTTGGCCCCCAAGCCCGTTTTCCCGGCCACGGCCACAACTACGTGCTGGAGGTGGGCCTGACGGGGGAGGTAGATGAGTACGGCATGGTGCTCAACCTCTCAGAGGTCAAGCGGGTGATCCGAGAGCGGGTGATTCAAGAGCTCAACTTCGCCTACCTCAATCAAGCCTGGCCGGAGTTTGCCCAAACCCTGCCCACCACCGAGTTTATCGCTTACGTAATTTGGCAACGCCTGGCCGATGCGCTGCCGCTGACCAGCGTCCGCCTGTACGAGGATCCCGAACTTTGGGCCGAATACCGAGGAGAAGCCATGCAAGCCTACTTGACCGTTGCCACCCATTTCAGCGCCGCTCACCGTTTGGCCCTGGATCATTTGAGCCTGGAAGAGAACACCGCCATCTACGGCCTCTGCGCCCGTCCCCATGGCCATGGCCACAACTACGGCCTGGAGATCACCGTCAAGGGATCCATCGACCCGCGCACGGGGATGCTCGTGGATCTGGCGGCTCTGCAGCGGATCATTGACGAGCAGGTGGTCAAACCGCTGGATCACACCTTTTTGAACAAAGACATCCCCTACTTTGCCCAGGTGGTGCCCACCGCCGAAAACATCGCCCTCTACATTCAACGGCTGCTGACTTTGCCCCTGCGCGAGCTGGGGGTGCAACTGCATCGGGTTCGCCTGCAAGAGAGCCCCAACAACAGCAGCGAGGTCTACGGGGAGTTTCCGCTGGAAGAGCTGTTCAACTCTTCAGAAGGGCTCCCCCAGAGTTTCGGCAGCCGTGTTGCCGCGCGACGCTGATGTAACCATGTTGGATCTGGTTAAGCTGAGTGGGCAGATCCCCGCCTTTGCTCGGCACTTGCAGCAGGAGTCGCGGGCCGGTCAGGAGCGCCTGCGCCAAGCCCTGCAGGTCTTCGGGCGCCTGCAGCAGGAGCCGCAGGTTTGGCAGTCGCGTTGGACGGAGTGGGGATCCCATCTGGCCTTTACCTGCGCCAGCCCCGCCGAGCCCCCGGAAACCTGGGGATCCCTGCCCAAGGTGGAGCCGCTGCAGGGACGACACACGGTGGTGGCCACCGATGGATCCCAGATCCTGCCCAGCCACCACGAGATCGCCTATTGCTCGCTGATCAATGTTGGGCGGGTGGTTCTGCACTACGGCACCCAGGAGTGGCCGCTTTTGGATAGTCAGCCTCTGCTGCTGTATGGGCAGCGCTCGGACTCCTCTCTCTTGGAGCAAATGGCAGAAGGGTTGCAAAGTGCTGCCATTGCCGTGCGGAACCCCGGCAGCGGGACAGGGGTCTCGTTGGGGCCGGAAGTGGTGTTGGCCTTGCGGCGGGCTCAGGCAGAGCTAGAGGAGCTGGCGCAGTTGGCCCTGTCAGTGCCCCGTCGCCGCGCCACGCTGGCGCTCCTGGATGGATCCCTGATCCCCTGGGGACTGGAGCCGCTGCCCAGATCAACCCAGCGTCCCTGGCTGGATCCCATCCTGGCGACTCTGGAGCAGTTGCGGGCCGCCCGCATCCCCCTGGTGGGCTACATCAGCGCTTCCCGCAGCAGCGAAACCCTTAACTACTTACGCCTAGGGCTGTGTCCCTATCTGGGCTGCGACTGCCATCGCTACTGTGCCGGCGAGAAAACCCCCCCCTGTCACCCCTTTGCTCCCCTGCCGGATCGCGTCTTCTGGGGATCCCTGCTGCAGCCGGGAGAGCGCAGCCCCCTCTGGCGCAGTGGCGCCAGTGTCTTGGATGCCTTCGGGGAACACCACATCCACTGCTGTTACTTGAATGTCGGCGGGAAGGGGGGCCCCGAGATCGCCCGCCTGGAGTTTCCCGCCTGGGTGGCCCAGGATGCCCAGCTGCTGCAGCGGGCCCTGGCGGGAGTACTGAGCCAGGTGCAAAAGGGCTTTGGCTACCCCATTGCCCTGGGGGAAGCCCATCATTTGGCAGTGGTGCGGAGCGGGGATCGGCAGCGCTTCTTTGCCCTGATCGAGCAGGAGCTGATCCGCGCCGGCCTGCGCCATGTGGCTGTCTCCCGCAAGGAAGCCCAGAAGCGAACTGGTATCGCCTAAT
>NZ_JANSJH010000044.1:0-15566 GCF_047462495.1 Synechococcus sp. H55.2
AAATGCTCTGCCCGGCTGTGGAGGGCCTTGCCTGCCGCTTCAGGATTAGCCCGCCGTTACCGATACATCTTCGATGCGCAGAGTCGGAAAGGCCGTGGTGCCGTTGAAAACAGTTACCTCTTGTGAGATGGCGGAGATATTGCGCAAACAATCGTAGAGGTTGCCGGCAATGGTGGTCTCCAGGATGGGGCGCTTCTCGCCACCTTTGACCAAAAAGCCCCCCTTCACCACTCCGGAAAAATCGCCGGTGATCGGGTTGCTGCTGCCGGAAAGCCGCGTGACGATAATGCCCCGCTCCATCGCATACAGCTCAGACAAAGGGGTTGTCCCCGGGGCCACGCTCAGACAGGCCGGCCCCACGCCCGGCAAGCTGCCCGCCCCCCCTGTGGCATGGCCGTTGGAGGGAACGCCGGCAGCCCGGCCTTCGTAGCTGTTGTACATGAAGTTGCAGAGGATCCCTTCGTGGATCAGGGGGGTAATTTGGCGTGGCATCCCCTCGCGGTCGAAGGGCTCGATGGGGTGGCCGGGCAAGCCCAGCCCCTCGGAAACCAAGGTCAACAGGGGGCTGGCGATCAGGGATCCCATCTTCTGCGCCAGCGGGCTTTTGCCCTTGCGCACCGCGTCCGCCCCCAGCACAAAGAGGAGGTCTCCCAGAAACTCCTCCACCACATCCGGCGGCAGGACGATGGGGCCGCGAAAACTCTCCCCCTCCCTAGCCCCTAGGGCCCCCACACACTTTTGCACAAAGCGCTCAAAAGCCCGCTCCAGCGCCGGCAGCAGCTCCGCCCGCTTCTGCACACTGTCGCCGTCGTAGGCAAAGCTGCCCACCTCGTCCCCATCGATGGCCATGCCAAACAGGGATCCGCCCGCCTCGACGCTGTGGTAGTTGGCGCGGATGCCGGTGGAAGAAGCAATGGCCACGGTATCCTCTTCCACGCTGAAGGAGCCGCTGTCAATGGTGATGCGGGGGTCTTGGAAGCGCACCCACTCCACCAGTTGGGATCCCAGTTGCGTCAGCTCGGCAGCATCCAGTTCCAGCAGGCCTGGGTCGAGGGCAAAGGGCACCTGGGGCAGAGGCTGGGGATCCGGCAGGCCGTTGAGGGGATCCGCCGGCGAAGCCTTGGCCATGGCCACCGCCTCAGCCGCTGTCTCGGCCAGCTCTTCCGGGCGGTTGGAAGTGGCAAAGCCCAGCCTGCCGCCGCAGAAAACCCGGATGCCGAACAGGGTCTCGCTGCTGCTGCGGGCCAGGTTGAGGTCATTTTTCTCAAAAGTTACTTCCGTCTCACGGCCTGAGTTGGCAAACACCTCTGCTTGGTCGGCCCCGGCAGCCAAGGCCTTTTGCACACCCTGTTCGCAAAGATCCAGCAGGTTTTCAGGAGCAATGACGGAGCCGGCCATAGAACTTGAGAGCTGCAAGAGAACAGTTCTATTATCGACCCTGCTGCCAAGACCTGCCCCAACAGCAGGGGGCAGATGATCTCAACTGGTCACTTAGGCTTGGGATCCCTTTGCCGGCAGCTTTGCGGATCCCTGGCGCATCAGGGCTGCTCCAGCGGCTGATCCGAGAACAGCAAGGGGGCAATGTTGGCGGCTTGGTTGAGCGGGATCTCGTCGTGGATGGCGTACTGATAAAACTGATCCAGCCGCTGACACAGACCTTCTGGGGTCAAAGCTTGCACATTGGAGCTGATGATGTAACTCTGGGCAGGAGAGGCCCGAAACGCCTGAAAGGCTTTGCGACAAAACGCCTGCTTGGCCTCAGGATCCGCCTGGCGCCACTCCGGCCCTGTGAGTTTGCCAGAGAGTGCCGGCTCAGTTGCCGCCCAAGCGCTGGACGCGACCAGGGGCAGTCCCGTTGCCCAAACCAGCCAGGCCAGGAGGAGCAGCAATACCTGCTGCCAAGAGAACCCAAGCCGTTGCTTGTGCTGCACCATAGGTGGATATGCTGAGGGAAGGAGCTTGGAATGCCGAAGCATCCCTAGCGATCCTATCGCCCTCGGTCTCCCCCATCCAGCCGAGGACAGCCCTGGAGCAAGGTTGGCAAGCAGCTCTATGGCTCGCAGCAAACCCCGCCAAAAACAGCGCTTTCCCCATCTGCTGGGCTCCAAGTGGACTTCTGTCCAGCCTGTGATGGGTTGGCGACATTTTCAGGTCGCCGCCCGCCAAGAGGGGCAAGGGGGGCTGGTGTTTGCCGAGCTGAGGGCCGTCTGCGATCCCCAGGTGCGCCTCTGGGTCAACGCCGCCACCCTCAAAAACCGGGATCTCTGGCAGCCGGGCTGGACGCCGCTGGAAGACGGGATCCCCTGCGGATCTGGCGGATCGTCTCTCTCTAGAGACTCAGGGATCCCCGGATCCCTCTAGCGCTGTATTCTTCTAGCTACAAGACTTTTGAGGAGAAAACGATGCCCAGGTGTGATGTCTGTGGGAAAGAGCTCGGCTACGGCGACTATCAATGGGCCAAGCGCTGTACCAATCCCTACGGGAAATCCCACCTTATCTGCTTCGACTGCTACAGCGGTTCTTCCTGTCCCATCTGCTCCTCCCCTCTCGAGTCGGCAGAATAGAAAGAAGTCGTTCTCAACAGCCGCTTTTCCTCTCCCGGTGAGCCAAGCTCTTGGAAGGAAGTTGGCAAAAGTCTCGCTGGTGTTCCCAAGGGAGCCGCAACAGTGCGCATTGGCCAGGGCTATGACATCCACCGCCTCGTAGAAGGGCGCCCCCTGATCCTAGGCGGGATCCGGATCCCTTATGAAAAGGGTCTGTTGGGCCACAGCGACGCCGACGTGCTCACCCACGCCATTATGGACGCCCTCCTAGGAGCCGCCGCCCTGCGGGACATTGGCTACTACTTTCCCCCGGAAGAGGAGCGCTGGAAAGGGGCAGACAGCATTCTCCTCTTGCAGCAGGTGGTGCAGTTGGTAAGCCAAGAGGGCTGGCGCATTGCCAACGTCGATAGCGTCGTGGTGGCAGAGCAGCCCAAGCTCAAGCCCCACATCCCCGCCATGCAGGCCCGCCTGGCCGAGGCCATGCAACTATCGCCCAAACAGGTAGGCGTGAAGGCCACCACCAACGAAAAACTCGGCCCCGTCGGCCAGGGAGAGGCCATGGCTGCCTTTGCCGTCGCCCTGCTGGTGGAACGCTGAGCTGCCGGCTTGCGGAAAGCACCTGGCCGTTGCCCTGCCCAAGCTGCCAAACTGGCAAGCAATCGCTCCCTCAAAAAACCAATTGGCCCCCATTGTCGTGAAACCCCCTGCCGCCTCGATCCCAGCTCCCCTCTCCCTCAGGGAGAGGGGCCGGGGGTGAGGGCTGACTCCCCCCGGGAGAGGGGCTGGGGGTGGTCGCGTGAGCGGCGCGGAGCGCTTGGGCATCTCCAGGAGAGGGGCTGGGGGTGAGGGCCGCCGGCGGGCCCCCTCAAACTTGCTCGGATACTCAGCAAAGGAAATGGCAGGCCAAAGCAATACCTCAACAGAGCAGCTCAAGAGCAGCCTTTTTGCCCCCCTATTCCTAGGGATCCTCCTTCTCTGGCTTAGCGCCTGTGCTGCCCCCGCTCGCCCGCCCCACCTGATTGCCACCGTCACCTCGGATCCCAAAACCTTCAACACCTATCTGGCCACCGAGAGCTCCAGCCGCGACGCCATCGCTTACCTGGAGGCGGGCCTGGTCACCCTCGATGAAGATACCCTCCTGCCCAAGCCGGAGCTGGCGGAAGGCTGGGAAGTGTCTGAGGACGGCTTGCGCTATGTCTTCACCTTGCGGGAGGGGCTGCGCTGGTCGGACGGGGAGCCCCTGACAGCGGCAGATGTGGACTTTACCTTCAACCGCATCATCTTTGACGAGCGGATCCCGACCTCGGCGCGGGATGTGTTGCGCATCGGCGAGGCGGGGGCGCTGCCCCAGGTGCGGGCCTTGGACGAGCGGCGGGTTGAGTTTGTCCTGCCGGAGCCCTTTGCCCCTTTCCTGTTGCAGGCCGGGTCCCCTCTCTTGCCCAAGCACATTCTGCAGCCCACTGTGGAGCAGGTGGACGGCCAGGGCAACCCCCTCTTTCTCCAGACCTGGGGAGTTGACACGCCGGTGCAGGAATTGGTGGGGGCCGGCCCCTACATCTTGCAGGAATATACCCCCGGACAGCGGCTGGTGTACCGTCCCAACCCCTACTACTGGAAAGGGGAAGGGATCCCGCGCATCGAGCGGGTCATCCTGCGCATCGTGGACTCGGAAGATACGGCCCTGTTGCAGTTTCGCTCCGGCGAGACCGACGTGTTTTCGGTGCGAGGCAGAGATTTTCAGCTCCTGAAGCGGGAGGAAGAACGGGATCAGTTCAGGATTTACAATCTCGGCCCCACCCTCAACAACAATTTCTTTGCCTTCAACCTCAGCCGGGCCCGCAACCCCCAAACCGGACGGCCCTTTGTGGATCCCGTCAAAAGCCGCTGGTTCAACGATTTGAACTTCCGCCGGGCGGTGGCCCACGCCCTGAACCGGCAATTTTACGTCGAGAGCGTCCTGCAGGGGCTGGGCGAGATCCAGCACTCGGTCTTCTCCCCCGCCAGCCCCTTTTACCTCAGCCCGGCAGAGGGCCTGCCCACCTACGACTACGATCCCGAAAAGGCGCGGCAACTGCTCTTGGCTGCCGGCTATACCTACGACGCCGAAGGCCACCTACGGGATCCCGACGGCAACCGCGTCCGCTTCAGTCTCATCACCAACGCCGGCAACAACCAGCGGGAGGCCACCGGCGCCCTGATCAAGGCCGACCTGGCACGGATCGGCATCACCGTTGACTTCACCCCCATCGCCTTCAACACGGTGGTGCAGCGCACCGACAGCCGCGACTGGGAAACCTTGTTGCTGGGCTTTGGCGGCGGCGGCACCGAGCCCAACAACGGCTCCAACATCTGGCGCAGCGATGGCCGCCTGCACCTGTTTAACCTGGGGGATCTGCCCGGCAATCCCGCCGAAGGAGTGGAAGTGAGCGATTGGGAGCGGGAGATCGACCGCATCTTTATTGCGGGGGTGCGGGAGCTGGACTTTGAAAAGCGCAAGGCCCTCTACGACCGCTTTCAAGTGATCATCCAGGAACAACTGCCCCAGATCGGCACCTTCAACCCCCTGGTGCTCTCGGCCCTGCGCAACCGCCTGCAAGGGGTGGATCCCCGCCCCATCCTCGGCCCTCTCTGGAACCTGGATCAGCTTTCCATCCAGGACATGCTGCAGGAGCGGTAGCCTACCTCACCGTCAGCTCCACCTCCCCCGTGCTCCTGAGGACGTTGATCCCCACCCCTCCTGCCTGGAGATACAGACCGATGTCCAGGGATCCCCGCCCCACCTGGATGTTCTCAAGAGTTACATGGGGCAGCCACAGGGGCAGGGTGGGCTGGGTGAGGCGCACCTGTTGGGCCAGCCCGTCGATCTCCAGGCCTAGGCAGGCCTGCAGCAGCAGGAACACGCTGGCCGCCGCCCAGGACTGGGGCAGACAGGCCACCGGGTAGAGGGTGGGGCCTTCCCGCTGGCGCCGGCGAAAGCCACAGAACAGCTCCGGCAGCCGCCGCAGCTCCAGAAACTGGCTGGCATCGAACAAGGCCGTCAACACCTGGGCCGCCGCCGCCTTGTGGCCATAGCGGGAGAGTCCGGCTGCAATCAGGGCGTTGTCGTGGGGCCAGATGGAGCCGTTGTGGTAAGACATGGGGTTGTAGCGCCCTTCCCCTTCTGCCAGCGTGCGGATGCCCCAGCCGCTGAAAAAAGCCGGCTCCAAAAGTTGCCGCGCGATGCGCTCGGCATGCTGCGGGTGGGCGATCCCAGAAAACAGGCAGTGGCCCATGTTGGAGCTGCGCACGCGGCAGGGCTGCTTGCGCCCGTCCAAAGCCAGGACATAGCCGCCCAGCTCCTCGCACCAAAACTGCTCCCAAAACCGCTGCTGCAGTTTCTGGGCCTGCTGCCGCAGTTGCGCTGCTTGCTCGTGCCGCCCCAACAGCTCCGCCATCTCCGCCGCCAACAGCTTGGCCTCGTAGGCGTAGCCCTGCACCTCGCACAGGGCTATGGGTGGCTCGGCCAGGGATCCGTCGGCATAGAAGATGGCATCTTCCGAGTCTTTCCAGCCCTGGTTGCGCAGGCCCCGCCGCGCCTTACCGGCATACTCCAAAAAGCCGTCGCCGTCGGGATCCCCGTAGGTGTCCATCCAGTGGAGAGCTGCCTCGATATTCGGCCACAACTGCCGCAACAGCTCGAGATCCCCACTGCGGCGCACATAGCGCCCTGCTAGCACCACAAACAAAGGAGTGGCGTCGATGCTGCCGAAATAATTGCCAAAGGGGATCTCACGCGTCTTGGCCATCTCGCTGTAGCGCTGCTCGTGCAGGATCTTGCCCGGCTCAGCATCGCGGCTGGGATCCACCTCCTGAGCCTGGTGGGCTGCTAGGTACAGCAACACCCCCCGGGCCAAGTCGGGGAACCACCAGAGGGTGGCCAAGGCGGTGATTAGCGCGTCGCGGCCAAAGACCGTGGCAAACCAAGGCACCCCGGCGTGGGGATAGAGCCCATAGGGGGTGCGGGCCAGCATCATCACCAGGTCGTCCCGCGAGGCGTTGAGCCACTCGTTAAACTGGGCGTTGCCAGTATCGATGCGGTGGGCCAGAGAGCGCAACACGGCCCGCTGCTCCCGCTCCGCCTGCAGCGCCTCCTGGTAGCTCAAGAGCGGGATCTCCTCGCCGCCATAGCTGCAGACGACCCTCACCTCTAAGTCCCGCTCCTCCTGCGGCGCCAGCGGCACCCACCACTGCGCCAGCTTTTCCGAAACCACGTCCGGCGCAGGAGAAAACAAGATCCGGGTTTGCCGCTCCACCCCGTCCAGGCCGTGGTAGCGCAAGGTTACCCCTTCTGAGCTCACCTGGGCTGGCAGCAGTTGTCCCCGCTTTGTCCGCCGGATGCCGCGAATCTCAAACATATCGGCAAAATCGGCCTCAAAGCGCAGGGTAAGCGGCACCCGAAACGGCTCCGAGCCGTAGTTGTGGATGCGAATCCGCTCGTAGGCCACGTTGTTCCACAAAAAAGTAGTCCGCAGAACATGCAGAGTATCTTGACCGATAAACTGCCCCTTCGAGGTGGTGAACTCGGGGTTGGTCAGATCCACCGCCAGAATATCCTTGTCTTCCCGCACCTCTGAGCTGAGCAGCAAAAACTGTTTCCCCTGCAAATCCAAGACCAGCCGTGACAAGAAGCGGGTATCGTCGCGAAACAGGCCGTGATCCCGGATGCCTAGGGGGCGCATGTTGCCCAAGCGGTCAAAAATAGCAAAGCAGTTGTCCTGCTTGAGGACATGGGGACGCGCCTCCACCATGGAAGCGCTGGCGCGGATGTAGTACTGATCCTGAATCTGGATGATGTCTTCGGCCATCTGCGTCTTCCCACCCAACCAAAGGAGCAAAACAGTAGCCCCCCAGATAGCCCCGGCTTTACCTAGGCAGGGTTGACAGGCCGGGGGTGGCTTTCTTCGAGCGCTCCTGCCGTTCGTTCACCAATTGGTTGTAAAGAGCCTCGTACTCCGACACCATCCTCTCAACGCTAAACCGCTCCTCAAACACCTGCCGCACCCCAGCTCGGTCAAGGGATCCCACCTTTTCTACTGCCTCCACTGCCTCCTCCACCGAGTCCACAATAAAGCCGGAGCGGCGGTCGGCCATCACTTCTGGCACCGAGCCAAAGCGAGTGGCAATCACCGGCGTGCCACAGGCCATCGCTTCGATCATCACCAGCCCAAAGGGTTCCGGCCAGCGGATGGGAAACAGCACCGCATAGGCCTTGCCCAAGAACTCGCTCTTCTCTTGCTCGGTGATTTCCCCCACGATCTCCACATTGGGGTGGCGGCTGGCCAAAGGCTTAATCTCTAACTCGTAGTACTGGCGATCCACGGCGTCAATCTTGATAGCAGCTTTCAGCGGCATCCCCGCCCGCGCGGCAATTTCGATGGCCGTGTCCAGCCCTTTCTCCGGCGAGACCCGGCCCAGAAAAGCCAGGTAATCTCCCTTTTCTGGATAGAAACGGTGCAGATTCAGGGGCAAACCATGATAGACCGTCCCCACCCAGCGCGCCTGGGGCAGGGGCCGCCGCTGGGCATTGGAGATGGAGACCACCGGGATGTCCTGAAACTCGGTGTAGAGAGGCTGCAGCTCGGGAATATCCAATCGCCCGTGCAGGGTGGCCAAAAAAGAAACTTGGGGATGGCGGCGGGCCAGGGCGTAGGGGTAGTAGTCAATGTGGCCGTGGATGATGTCAAACTCATCGGCCATCTGAAAGGCTTTCTCCACCATCAGGATGTGGGGCGCCACCGTGTCGATGGCCGTGGGATCCAAGCGCAAAGCCCGCTCCCGAAAAGGGATCAGGCGAGCTTGGGTTTGGGAGTCGCCGCTGGCAAATAGGGTCACCTCGTGCCCGCGCCGCACCAGCTCTTCGGTTAGCCAGGACACCACTCGCTCGGTGCCGCCGTAGAGCTTGGGGGGCACGCTCTCATGCAAAGGGGCAATCTGAGCAATGCGCATAGCCATCCTCCGCACTCAATCTTGACGTTAACCGTTTAGGGCTGCCTGCCGGGCTGAGGTCAACGGTATTTCCAGGCGCTGACCGTAGGAGCACCGGTTGCCCAGAGCAAACTTCAGAGCCAAATCAAGGGCAGGCTCCAGCTTCTATCCTATCCAGACAAGCCTGTTGGATGGGTTCCCCAGAAAGGGCTATTGCCGGGAACCGCACTGCCGGTGCGAATGAGCCACGTTCGGTTGCTGCTGCCATGGGGGCAGGCATAATGGGAAGACGCCATCTTGCCTGCGGTGGTTCTCCGTTGTGAGGGTTTGCCCACATCCATTCATGCTGGAGCACGACATTGTCATCGTTGGCGGGGGGCTGGCCGGTTGCCGGGCGGCTTTGGAGGCCATGCGGCGGGATCCCGGCCTCGACCTGGCCTTGGTATCCAAAACCCATCCGATTCGCAGCCACTCGGTAGCAGCGCAGGGGGGCATTGCCGCTGCCCTGCAAAATGTCGATCCGCGAGATTCCTGGGAAGCCCATGCCTTCGATACCGTCAAGGGATCCGATTATCTGGCGGATCAGGATGCGGTGGAGATTCTGGCCCGAGAAGCCCCTGAGGTGATTATCGATCTGGAGCACTTGGGGGTTTTGTTCTCCCGCCTGCCGGATGGCCGCATTGCCCAGCGGGCCTTTGGGGGACACAGCCACCCGCGCACCTGTTATGCCGCCGACAAAACCGGGCACGCCATTTTGCACGAGTTGGTGAGCAACCTCCAGCGTTTTGGGGTCAAGCTCTACAGCGAATGGTATGTGCTGGAGCTCATTCTGGAAGAAAACCAGGTCAAGGGAGTGGTGATGCTGGAGCTGGCCAGCGGACGGCTGGAGGTGGTGCGGGCCAAGGCAGTCATGTTGGCCACGGGCGGCTATGGGCGCATCTACAACTCCACCTCCAACGACTTTGCCTCGACCGGCGACGGCATGGCGATGGTGGCGCGGGCCGGCCTGCCTCTGCAGGATATGGAGTTTGTGCAGTTTCATCCCACGGGCCTGTATCCGGTGGGGGTGTTGATCTCGGAGGCGGTGCGCGGGGAGGGGGCTTATCTGATCAACGGGAAAGGAGAGCGCTTTATGGCTGCCTATGCCCCCAGCCAGATGGAGTTGGCCCCTCGGGATATCACGTCGCGGGCGATTGTTACGGAGGTGCGGGCCGGACGCGGGATCGACGGAAAAGATTTTGTCTATTTGGATCTGCGGCATCTGGGGGCAGAAACCATTCACATGCGGCTGCCCTTTTGTTGGGAGGAGGCCCATCGCCACCTGGGCATCGATGCGGTTGTGGATCCCATTCCGGTGCGACCGACGGTGCACTACTGCATGGGCGGGATCCCGGTGACGGTGGATGGGCAGGTGCTGCGGGATGCCCATACCCGCGTGGAAGGGCTGTTTGCTGCCGGTGAAACGGCCTGTGTTTCGGTGCATGGGGCCAACCGGCTGGGCAGCAACTCTCTTCTGGAGTGCGTGGTCTTCGGGCGGCGCACAGGGGCAGCTATGGTAGAAGCCGTCAGGGGGCGAGCCTTGCCGAAGTTGGACGAGGGATCCCTGCTCAACCAGGCCGCCGAGCGGATCGCCAGGCTGCTGGAGCGATCCGGGGCAAGCCGCATTGATCAGGTGCGGCGGCAGTTTCAAGATTGCATGACCGAGCATTGTGGGGTTTATCGCAGCGAATCGGTTCTTCGAGAAGGGATCCAAAAATGGCACCGGATCCGCCGGCGTTACGAGCAGGATTTGCGCCTGGACGATCGGGGCAGCGTGTGGAACACCGAGCTCATCGAAGCCCTGGAGCTGGACAACCTCATGACGGTGGGGGCCTTGATCCTCGCCAGCGCTCTGGAACGGCGGGAAAGTCGCGGCTCCCACGCGCGGGAAGACTATCCCCAGCGGGATGATCAACGGTTTTTACAGCACACCTTGGCCGCTTTTCGCGAGGGATCCCCCCAGATCAGCTATCGTCCCGTGGTGATCACCCGCTTTCTTCCTCAGGAGCGGAAATACTAACTTTCCAGAGGTATCCCAAGCCGATTAGGATCGCCCCATCGAGTTTTTCCACGGCTATACCTACTCCGGCCACCCGGTTGCCAGTGCCGCCGGCTTGGCCACCCTGAACCTGTATCAAGAAGAAGGCTTGTTGGAGCGGGCCGCCAGCCTCGCCCCCCTCTGGGAAGAAGCTCTCCATTCTCTGCGGGGCTTGCCCCATGTCATCGATGTGCGCAACCTCGGCTTGGTGGGGGCCATTGAATTGGAAGGGATCCCTGGCCGACCGACAGCGCAGGCTTTTGAAGCTTTCTTACGCTGCTACGAACGGGGCGTGCTGATCCGCACCACAGGTGATACCATCGCCCTTTCCCCACCTTTGATCATCGAGGAAACCCACATTGAACGCTTGGTCGCCACCTTGAGGCAAGTCCTTCAAGAGCTGCCCTAGGGAGTTGGGGCGCTCCTTTGGTTGGCCGTCGGCGTTGGCGAAGGGCTGGGAGTAGGACTGGGGCTAGGCGAAGGCGATACCGAGGGAAAGGGATTGGGGGTGCCGGCTGGCGTTGGTGAAGGGGAAGGGCTGGGCGCAGGCAACACCCGCAGAGGAGCCTTGGCGGAGGCGATGCGGCCTTGGGTATCCGCCACCATCGCCGTCACTTCATACTCCCCGGTGGGAGCAGAAGCGGGAATGGTAATGGGGATGGTGCCAATGCAGGTTTTGCTGTTGGCCTGACAGCCGACGGCAGCGGCGGTGAAATCAAACGTCAGCGTGAGAGGGTTCCGCCGGATTTCCACCCGGAAGCTGATGCCAGCTCCCAAACCCGCAGGAGTTGTCACGGCCACCAAGACATTAAAAGGAACCGTCTGTCGCGCGTCCGCCAGCGATACCACGGCAATCGAAGGTGGCTCCGCCGAGAAGGATGCGGTGGGGGAAGGACTGGGGAACGGATTCAAGAGTGGAGTGGGGGTCGGGGTGAGCAGAGGCGTCTGGACGGGAGTGAGCGTCGGGAGGGGACTGGGGACGAGAAAAGGCGTGGGCGTCGGTGCCACAACCGTTACCGGCACAGGAGTAATGGTAACCGAGGGTTGCTCGCGGCCATCTTCTTGGCAGGCCACCAGTGACAACGACACAAAAGCGGCTACACTGGCTTTCATCGCAGAGATTGCCAACATCCAGCTCTGACGGAACCTAGGGGGCTGCTGTTTCATGGGCTTTGGCTCCTCACAACACAAGCTTGGGGGTTTGTTAGGAAAACCGAGTCTCGGCAGCGTTCAACTCAAAAACCCGCACCGTCCTGCTCCCTCAACCGCGAAAGCAGAGTCTCGCAAGTGCTCCTAACACTATAGATAGAGCCTCAATTTTTTGCAAACACTATGGGTGTCACCAATCGCATGGGATCCGCCTTGGCGGTGAGATCTCAAGAGCGCTCGGGTTAGACTGATAAGTGCCACAGCAAGAGGGGATCCATGGCAGCAAAGGTGGAAGCAGAACCATCGCCAGCTCAGGAAGGGCCCAAAGAGGCCTGCGGCGTGTTCGGCATTTTGGCCCCCGGCGAGGAGGTGGCCAAGCTGACCTACTTTGGGCTGTTTGCCCTGCAGCACCGCGGCCAGGAATCGGCGGGGATTGCCACCTTTGAGGGGGCCTTTTGCCGAGTGCACAAGGCAATGGGGCTGGTTTCCCAAGTGTTTGACGAGGTGAACTTAGGCCAGCTCAGCGGCGATCTGGCAGTAGGCCACACCCGCTACTCCACTACGGGATCCAGCCGCATGGCCAACGCCCAGCCGGTGATTGTGGAAACCCGCTTGGGGCCGCTGGCTTTGGCTCACAATGGGAACTTGGTCAATGCCGAAGAGCTGCGCAGAGAACTGGAAGCTGCCGAGTGCCACCTCACCGGTAGCACCGACTCGGAATGTATTGCCCACACCATTGCCCAGGCAGTGAACCAAGGTCAAGACTGGGTGGGAGCCACCTGTCAAGCTTTGCGCCGCTGCCGCGGGGCTTTCAGTCTAGTTATCGGCACGCCAGAGGGTCTGATTGGGGCGCGGGATCCCTACGGCGTGCGTCCGCTGGTGTTGGGGCTTTTGAGCAGCAACCCCGCCAGACAGGAGCTGCTGCAACCGCAGAGGCTGGGGATCCTCTGCAGCGACGGCACGCTCAACCACCCAGAAGCCCAGCCACTGCACTACGTGTTGGCTTCGGAAACCTGTGCTTTGGATATCATTGGAGCGGATTATCTGCGCCAGGTGGAGCCGGGAGAACTGGTGTGGATCAGCCGTCAGGGGTTGCAATCGCTGCGCTGGGCCGAGGCCAACCCCAAACTGTGCATCTTTGAGATGATCTACTTTGCCCGCCCCGACAGTTGCATGCACGGGGAGAGCCTCTACTCCTACCGGGTGCGGCTGGGAGAACAACTGGCCAAAGAAGCTCCGGCAGAGGCCGACTGGGTGATCTCGGTGCCCGACTCCGGCACACCGGCAGCCATTGGCTATGCCCGCCAACTGGGGATCCCCTACACGGAAGGGCTAATTAAAAACCGCTATGTGGGCCGCACCTTTATTCAGCCCACCCAGTCGATGCGGGAGCGGGGCATTCGCATGAAGCTCAACCCCCTCGAAGACGTGCTGCGGGGGCAGCGGATTGTGATTGTAGACGACTCGATTGTGCGGGGCACCACCAGCCAGAAAATCGTCAAAGCCCTGCGCCAGGCAGGAGCTACGGAGGTCCACATGCGCATCTCCAGCCCCCCCGTTACCCATCCCTGCTTCTACGGCATTGACACCGACAGCCAAGACCAGCTCATTGCCGCCAAGTATTCGGTAGCAGAAATTGCCGAGAAAATCGGGGTGGACTCATTGGCCTACTTGAGCTGGGAAGGCATGCTGGCCGCCACAGGTCGGGATCCCAATTCCTTTTGCTCGGCTTGCTTTACCGGCCACTACCCCATCCCCATTCCTGAGGGGCTGAAGCGCTCCAAGCTGGCTTTGGAAACGGTAGCCAGCCGCAAAGATCGCTAGCAAGGTTGCCCACCAGGATCCCCGTTAGACTGGGAGAAGAGGCTTTGAAAAATTACACTATGGGCTTGCGTCTACACCAAATAGGGGATCCCATCCTGACGCAGGTGGCTGAGCCGGTCGCCGAGTTTGGGACGCCGGCTTTGCAAAGCCTAATTGAAGAGATGCTCGCCACTTTGAAAGAGGCGCAAGGGGTGGGTCTGGCCGCCCCTCAGGTGGGATCCCCTCTCCAGATCCTCATCGTGGCCTCCCGTCCCAACCCTCGCTATCCCGATGCACCCCAGATGGAGCCCCTGGTCATGATTAACCCCCGTCCCTTGGCCTTGAGTGACGAGCAGGTGTTGGGGTGGGAGGGCTGCTTGAGCGTGCCCAACTGCCGCGGCTTGGTGGCCCGTGCCCGCGAGGTGGAGGTGGAGTATTACACCCCTGCGGGATCGCGGCAGCAGGTGGTCTGGCGGGACTTTCCGGCCCGCATCTTCCAGCACGAATACGATCACCTCTTGGGCCGGTTGTTCCTGGATCGGCAGCCGCAGCAACTGCTTTCTGAGGCCGACTACCAAGCCCGGATTTTGGCCCAGCCCCCTGCCTGAGGATCCCTATGCCCTACCTGGTCATCTACGACGGCCTGTGCAACCTTTGCGCCAATGGGGTCAAGCTTTTAGAGCAACTGGATCGCGGCCAGCAGTTTCGCTACGCCCCCATGCAAGACACGGCCACCCTGGCCCAATGGGGGATCCCACCCGAGCAGATGGAACTGGGGATGATCCTGATCGACCTGGAGCAGCCAGAGCGCCGCTGGCAGGGATCCGACGCCGTCGAACACATTGCCGCCCTCTTGCCCAGCGGATCCCTGTGGCTGGCCCTCTACCGCAACCTCCCCGGCCTTAAGCTTTTGGGAGACTGGGGCTACGCCCAGATCCGGGATCACCGCTACGAGTGGTTTGGCCGCCGCGACACCCTTTATCTACCTGCTGCCTGCGAGCGTTGCCGGGATCCCCTGGCCCAGACCGACTGAGGCATGGGTAGCTGAAACGGTTCGTTATGTTGTTACTGCTACACAACGCAGTCGCAAACGCACCGGCAGCGCGGAGTGCCTAGAGAACGTCTTAATCGAGTTTGAAATAACCATCAATTCAATTGTCTGGCACAAGGGATCCCTTTTCCAGGTTTGAACTCCTCTTCTCAAGCCTGGCGTGCTTGAAATGCTCTAGACAATCTTAAGACTCGATTAAGACTGGCTTCCTGGAGAGAACCCCTCAAGTTTGACTTGAGCTCTCTCCAGGGTCAAGGTAAAAATAGAGACGAAGCTAGCCAACAGGGGGTGGGCCGTGGCTACAAGAGACTGTGGACAGGCTGAAGCTGAGGGAGTTGCCGGTGGTTCAGAAGCCGTTCAGTTAGTTCCTAGAAGGGGGGATCTCGTTAGCGGAAATGGAGCTATGGGAAGTTTTGGCGAAAGAAGCAGAAAGCTTTTTCTACAGACAATGCTACAACCCCTGGATTGGGAAGTGCAGTTTGCGGTTTGGAAAACCCTACTGAACTCTGGCATCCCTCAACTGGTGCAAGTAGCAAAAAGATATCCCGTTCCCCTACGTCCAGTTGGAAACCCTGAAGAGAGATATCGAGCCGGCGAGCGGGACTTTCGCTGGGCAGATCTGAGGGGGGGCAACCTCAGCCGGCTAGATCTAAGGGGGCTCGACTTAAGCGGGGCCAGTTTAGTTCGGGCAAGGCTGAGCCAGGTCAATCTAAGCCACACCAGCCTGATTGGAGCCAACCTCAGCCAGGCAGACCTCAGCGGCGCAGATCTGAGAGGAGCCGACTTAAAGGGAGCTAACCTGATGGGGGCCAATCTCATTGGCGCCAACTTGCAAGGAGCTAATCTGGCAGACGCCAACCTGAAGTGGGTCGTCATTTCCCCCGAAACTCAAATTGACCGCAAGTGGCGGCTGGTCTGGGAAATTGTCAACGGCCACGCTCAGGGAAAAAACCTAGCTCAGGCGGACTTGAGCGGGGCA
>NZ_JANSJH010000044.1:15666-17145 GCF_047462495.1 Synechococcus sp. H55.2
TGTCAACGGCCACGCTCAGGGAAAAAACCTAGCTCAGGCGGACTTGAGCGGGGCAGACCTGGATTGGGCTGACCTGAGGGGGGCCAACTTGGCGCAAGCAGACCTAAGGGGGGCAAGGCTTGTCGGTGCTAACTTGCAGGAAGCCGACCTCCAGGGAGCCGACCTCCGGTGGGCCAGCTTGGAGGGAGCCAACCTCAGTCGGGCCGATTTGGGCGCAGCTTGCCTGCAACTGGCCAGCCTGCGGGGAGCTATCCTTTCCCCCGAAACTCAAATTGACCGCAAGTGGCGGCTGGTCTGGGAAATTGTCAACGGCCACGCTCAGGGAAAAAACCTAGCTCAGGCGGACTTGAGCGGGGCAAACTTGAGCTGGGCAAATCTGAGCGGGATCAGGCTCCCTGGCGTGAGCTTGGTGGGAGCCGACCTGAGCGGGGCCAACCTCTGCGGCGTAGACCTACAGTGGGCAGAGTTGAGCAAAGCCAATCTAAGCCAGGCGGATCTGAGGGGGGCCAACTTAAACCAAGCGGATCTCAGCGGGGCAGACCTAAGCGGTGCCAACCTCAGTGGAAGCAGCTTGATCAAGGCCGAACTAGCCCAGGCCAAACTTGTGGGGGCCAAGTTGACGCAAGCCAACCTCGTCGGAGCCAAGCTGAGACGGGCTAAACTCAACGGCGCGGATCTAAGGGGGGCCAGCCTCATCGGGGCCGACCTCAGCGAAGCCAAACTGGGCAAGACGGACCTGAACTTGCCTAGCTTGAGATGGACGGTGATTTCTGTAGAGGCCAGTCCGGAGAGTAGCTGGTGGTTCATGATTTTCCATGCTGGCGCCCATTCGCAGGAGCTGAGCCAAACAGACTTGAGAGGGGCGGACTTGAGAAAGGCCAACCTCAGCCGGGCAGACCTCAGCGGGGTAAGGCTCAGTGGAGCTAACCTAAGCCAGGCTTATTTGATTGGGTCAGATCTGAGCGAGGCCAGCCTAGGTGGAGCCAATCTAAAGAGGGCCAAGCTGGGCGGGGCCAACCTAACCCACGCCGATCTCGGTGGAGCCAAGCTGAGTAGGGCCTATCTGGCCGGAGCCAACCTCAGCGGTGCCGACCTGAGGGGGGCAGATCTGGAGCTGGCCAGTCTGCAGCGGGTGATCCTTTCTCCTGCAACCCAGATCGAGGCCAAGTGGCGTCTGGTGTGGGAGATCGTCAACGGTCAAGCCTCCAAGAGAAACTTGAGTGGGGTTGACCTGAGCGGCGCTAACTTGAATTGGGCCAAGCTCAACGGGGTGCAACTGGTCGGGGCAAACCTAAGTGGAGCCAGCCTCATTGGAGCGGATCTAGGAGGATCCAACCTCAGCCAAGCCAATCTGAGGAAGGCCAATTTGAGCTACGCCAACTTGGAGGGATCCAACCTAGACAATGCCATCCTAGAAGGCGCAAAACTTGATTTTCAGTGGCAGTGGATCTGGCTCTCCCTTTGGTTCAAAGGTTTGGC
>NZ_JANSJH010000044.1:17245-19675 GCF_047462495.1 Synechococcus sp. H55.2
GAAAAGTCATGATACCCTGCTGCGCAATCTCATGCAGGCTGCCGGTATCTCAACCTGGCGAGAGCTTCGACAAAAGGCCAAACTGAGTCGAGGAGCCCTAAATGCCCTGAGAACTGGCCAGGCCGAAAAGCTGAAGTTAGCCGATCTCAATCGAGCGGCCAGCATTTTGCAAGTGCCCTTGCCGAGCCTTATTCAAGATTTCAGCGGAATCGAGCTAGCATTGGAGCCTGCAGAAACGGCTCAGGAAGTGCAGCGGCTGCACAAACAGCTAGAACAGCAGGAAGGGCAATTGCGCCATCAAATCCGCGCCGAACTGGTGGAAAAGCTCAAGCCTCTTTTGGTGCAATACCCCACCCTGCAGCAGGTTGTGCAGAGGCGACCGGATTACCCTGCCCAGCAAGTCTTGGCTTTGCTGAACTGTCTGGGCAACTTGTTGGAAGACTGGCAGTTGGAAACCATTGGCCAGGTGTGGCAACAGGTGGCCTATGACCCAGAAAGCCACCAGGCAGATGAGGAGGATATCCAGGCGGGCGAGCCGGTCTACGTTCGCTTTGTGGGCTATCGACTTAGGGATCAAATTTTGGTTCGAGCCAAAGTCAGTCGCACTCTACCTTCCTTGGCAGCATGACGACGTTGGCTATTGATTTTGGCACTTCCAATACGGTGGTCTGTGCCTATCAAAATCGAAAGCCCATTGTGATCGACATACCAGGGATCACCCACCGCTACGACGGCAGCCCGCCTCTAATTCCCTCGGTTCTCTTTGTCGGCCAAAACCAGCAATTTTTGATTGGGGCACCTGCCCAGGCCAAACGGGATCCCAAGCGCCTATTCAAAGGCTTTAAGCGGGATCTCTCTCAACAATTCCAGCCGGCCCCAACCTATGTGGATGGACAGGCCTACACAGCCCAAGAGGCCACGCGGATCTTTCTGCAGCAGCTTCTTGCCAAACTCAAGGCGGAGGGCTGGCAGCCCGATAAGGTGATCTTGACCGTGCCGGTGGGAGCCTACGAGGCCTATTTGCACAACCTGCAAGAGGTGTTTGGCTCCCTAGGGATCCAACAGGTTGTGTTCCTCGACGAGTCCACCGCGGCTGCTTTGGGCTACGGGGTGCAGGAACCGGGATCCCTGATTTTGGTGGTCGATTTGGGGGGCGGAACTCTCGACCTCTCTTTGGTCAAAATCTTGAAGCCAAAGCAGGGCACTGCTTACCGAGCTGAGGTCATTGCCAAAACTGACCGGGCCTATGGCTGTGGCGGCGTCGATATCGATATCTGGATTGCCGAATGGCTGCTGGAGCAGTTGGGCCGCAAGCGACAGCAGGTTCCGGCCAGCAGCTTCCAGGTTCTGTGCGAGGTTGCCGAGCGGCTCAAGATCCGCCTCTCCAGCCATTCTCAGGCCAGCGAGGCCTGGCTGGATGAAGACTCCTTTGAGACCCACACTTTAATGCTTCAGCGCGAACAACTCCAGGAGCTGTTGGAAGAGCGCGGCCTGCTGACGCGGCTAAGAGAAGCCATCGATGAGGTCATCGAGAAAGCCCACAACAAAGGGATCTCTAAACGAGATATCCACCAGGTGGTGTTGGTGGGTGGCACCAGCCTCATTCCAGGGGTGCAGCATCAGGTCATTAGCCTCTTTGGCCGCGACAAGGTTAAGTACCACAAGCCGTTTGAGGCAGTGGCCCACGGCGCTCTGGCCTTCACCCAGTTTGCCCGCCTTCAAGATCATCTCCGCCATACCTACGCCCTGCGGCTCTGGAATCCCTATTTGCAGGCGCCCGACTTTTTCCCTCTCTTTAAGAGCGGCACGGCCTATCCTGCCACGGTGGAACTGCCTCCCTTGCAGGCTAACGCCAATGGACAAAGCCACATCAACCTGGTGGTTGGTGAGATGGCCGAGGAAGGGGCAACCGAGGTTGTTTACGGTCCCGACGGTCGGATGCAGATTCGCAACAGCAGCGCAGCTTCTAGCTTTCGTCCCCTTGGGAGCCACAAGCAGCTTTCCATTCCTCTCAAGCCCCCAGGGCAGGTAGGAGTGGATCGTTTGCAGGTCACCTTTGCCGTCGATGCTGGGCGAACTTTGCGGGTAACGGTAGTAGATTTGCAAACTCAAAAGACCCTTATGCAGCAGCAGGTGGTTGGGAGGTTAACTTGAGGTTAGGGATGGCGGAAAACTTTGATCCCGTTCTGGGTGGGCAGCAACTGGCCGGCTCCGATCCGGTCATGGGAGGCTTGGTAGCCGTTGAGCAAGCCCTAGACAGTCCGGATCCCAAGGTGAGAATCCAAGCAATCAAGGGTGCTCTGAAGTACGGATCCAGAGGGGCCGAGCTTGTTATCCAGGCCATGCGAAATGATCCCAACTGGGAGGTGCAGTTTGCGGCTTGGGAGACGCTGCTGGAAGCGGAGGATCCGCAGCACGTGCAGGTGGCAA
>NZ_JANSJH010000045.1:0-19598 GCF_047462495.1 Synechococcus sp. H55.2
GGGAGAGGGGAGCTAGGCGAGTAGGGTTTCTAGTTTGTCGGCGATGGCGGCAATCCAGGCCTGCTCCTGGCGGCTGAAACTGCGGGGGGTGTCGCTGCCCAAGATGAGGCATCCCTTCTGGCCGATGGGCTGGCAGAGAACCGCCTGGGATCCGGGGGGCAGCAGGCCCTCGAACTCGGCGCGGGCCGGGAACAGTTTCAAATCCACCAGATAGACGGGCCGTCCGGTCTGCAACACCCGCTGCAAGATGCTCTGGGGCCGGATGGAGGGCAACTGGCCGGGGCTGGCCAGGATCCCCCGCTGCAGTAGGGTGCGCCCCTCCACCCAGATCACTACCGTGCGGGCAGCAGTGGTGCTAAGGAGGGTGTGGGAGGCCCAGGCCAGCTCCAGTTTTTCGCTCTCGGAAAGGTCGGGGTGCCAATCGCAGCCTGAACTCCCCTGCAGGGGGGATGCCTGGGTGGGACGGGGCTGGATCTGCTGCCACAGCAGGCCGGTCAGGATCAAAATGGCGCTGAGGAGGATCCCCAAGGCATCAGAGCGGGACTGGCTGGCGAACAGTTCCGGCGTAAAAGCCAGTCGGTTAATAACCAAGAGGGCGCTGCCCAAAAGGCCGGTCACCAAAGGCAGATGCCTCAGCCAGCGGTTGGGATCCCGGGAAGCTGGAGTGGATTTAACCCTCAAAGCAGGCAGACGTATCTAAGAGTGCCCAGTAAACCCAGTCTAGAGCTATCCAAGGCGTTAGAGACGGCTCCAGATGCCGAGTCGCTCTTGGCGGGCTCTTTTTTGCAGGCCACCGAAGTAGCTGTCGTATTTAATGTTGTGGCTGTAGGGGATGATGCGGGCCAGGCCGTTGCGCACCAGCATGGCGTTCATCTGCTGGCCCTCCAGCCAGACGTAGGCCTCCACCAAGCCGGTGGCATCGACGTTGCGCAGCAGCTTGTCCCCTTCCAGCTTGACGGTGCGGCGCAGGATACGCTCCCGCATCAGCTCAATCGCCTGCTGGTAAAAGGGATCCTCCTCCGGCCTGAGGCCCTGGATCCCGGCCAAGCGGATCAGGCGCAGTTTCTGTTCCCCTTCGATCTGCACCACCAGCGTGTCACCATTGACTACGCCCACCACCACTGCCTCGGGGTAGCGATCGAAATAGTGGTTGTCGAAGTAGAAGAGGGTGTCGGGCACGACCCGCCGCTCCCCCAACCCGTGGCCGGGAAAGGCGGGCAGGGCCAGGAGCCATCCCAACACCGCCGAGCCAAAAGCAATACGCCGGAACATGTCTTTCCCCCTTGCGGATACCGGCCCCCTTCCCCCAGGGAGCCTTTACCGGCAACACCTAAGGCGTAATGGTAGCGGCAACTGCCTGGAAGACAACCCCTTACCAGGGATCCGATGGCCGGTTTTGGCGATGGGGATCCCTTTATGGATGAGGGTTTTGGGCGAGAAACTCCCGATCCAGGGGCAGAGGGGCAACCGGCTGGGTGAGAGTAAACTGGCCGCTGACAATCCACTGTTTGAGGATCTCGGCAACTTGCATTGAGCGGCGCAGGCTGGCCAGAGGAGCAGTGCGCACCTTGCGGCCGTTGAGGACAATGTAGCCGGATTTGAGCTGGGCATAGCTCACCAGGCCAAAGGTGGGCCGCACCCGCCGGGGAATGGAAAAGTCGATCACCGGCGCCACCAGTTCCTCATCCCGGACAGCAATGGGCTCCAGATCGGCAGGGGAGAGGATGGGGATGGGGATCCCGACCCCCAACATCAGGCTGGGGCCGTAGTTGCGGAAGTAGCAGCCTCGCACCCATTCCGCTTGCATCTGTTTGGCGTCGCCAATGAGGGCCAAGGTGGCCGCCGGGCCGATGGGGGTATGGTTGGGCAGCCGCTTTTGCCGCGGGAAGTGTTGGGTGCCTTCCCAGGCGATGTAGCCGCTGCCGCCCCCCAGAAAGATGCGGCTGCCGATCCCCACCCGGCGCAGGAGGGGGTCGTTGAGGAGGGGGGAGAGCTCGCCTGGGTTGGAATAGACGGCATTGCCCAGGTGCGGCTCCAGCAGGCCCAAATAGGTGTACAAGGGCCGATCCCCGCCGTTGACGCCGACAATGAAGTTTTGGTAGGCGTTGCGGGGGTTGAACAAGTAGAACTGGTTAAGCTGATCCCGTGTCAGGGTGGACTCGTAGTCGGCGCGGGGATAGCAATCGGTTACCTGGCCAACAGCCCGCAGGTGCACCCGCTTGCCGGCCACCAGATCGGCGATAACATGGCCGCCCCCATAGGGGTGCTCGGCTTGCTCACTGGGCTGGGCCGCCCCGATGTAGAGATCCACGGCGCCAAACCCGGCATAGGCGGGCACCCCGTTCAACCAGGCTTGGCGAATCTTAATGGGCGGATCCGTATGGCCCAGGTTGAGGATTGCCCCTGACGACTCCATTGGCTCAAAGGTGCCCGTGGTTACCACATCCACCTGCTCAAAAGCCTGCTCAATGCCCAGGGTGGCCAGCTTGGCTTTGGCCTCTAGGGCCGTCCACACCCGCGCCTGGCCTTTGGCAATGCGTTGGTTAATCTGGTCTAGAGTTCTTTCCATGGAGTGCAAGAGGCAGTCCGCGTCCTTTGAGGCAGCGTTCCCGAATGGCTGATCAATGGCTGTATGAATAGCTTAGATGGCTGGGGAGGGCTCAGGAAGGTAAGCCGCTGGCTGGGGCAGTACGGGCCGCTGCTGCCGGCTCTGAGCCTGGTAGGTCTGATCTACGGCGGTGGGCTGCTGCTGGCCCTGGCCCAGAGTGTCGGCCTCTACGGCTTGGGGAGGACGGGGTTGAGCCTGCAGGGATACGGGGAGCTCCTGGGAGATGCCGAGGTGTGGGGATCCCTGCTGCTGAGTCTGGGGCTTGCTTTGCTGGCGACCGGGTTGGCGCTGGTTTTGGGGTTGGGATCGGCGCTGTTGTTGCGGGGGCTAGGGGGGTGGGCCATCTGGCTGGCCCAGTTGACGTTGCCGGTTCCCCATTTGGTGGGGGCGGCGGGAATGTGGCTGTTGTTGGCTCCCAGCGGTTGGCTGGCGCGGCTGGCCTTCCAACTGGGGTGGATTGCCTCGGATCAGGATTTCCCGCTCTGGGTGAACGACCGCGGCTACGTGGGGGTGTTGCTCTACTGGCTCTGGAAGGAGATCCCGTTTGCCGCTCTGGTGGCGCTGACGCTGCTACGGGGAATGGGATCCGAGCTGGAGCAGCAGGCGCGCCTGTTGGGGGCCTCTGCCGAGCAAGCGTTTTGGCAGGTAACGCTGCCCTTGCTCAGGCCGGGGCTGCTGGCCACCGGGATCCTCATCTTTGGTTTTGTCTTCAGCGCTTTTGAGATCCCGCTGCTTTTGGGGCCCACCTACCCCCGCACCTTGCCGGTGCTGATCTACCAGCGTTTTACCCATATCAATTTGGAGCAGCGGCAGCAGGCGGTGGCGTTGGGGGTGATCCTGCTGGCCATCTCGGCCGCGGTGGTCAGCCTGATGGCGGGGCTGTTTGCGGCCAGGGGAGCCTTCTTGCAGCCGCCGGGGAGAAAGCCGTGAAAGGACGCCGCGCCTGCAGCCTCTCTGGATGGATGGAGGGATCCCTGCTCCGCTTGGGGGTGGTCGGGGTGACCTTCCTTTGGGCCTTGCCCTTTGGAGTGCTGGGCCTCTGGGCTTTTACGCGGGCCTGGTTTTTCCCCGATGCCCTGCCGCAGGCGTGGAGCCTAGCCGGCTGGCAGGAGTTCCTAGAGCGGGGATCTCAGCTCAGGGCAGCCTTTGGCCAGAGCTTACAAATTGCCCTGCTCACCACTCTGCTGGCCCTAGGGGTGGGGATCCCGGCGGGACGAGTTTTGGGCACCCGCCCGCTGCCTGCTTGGCTGCGCCTGCTCTTGCTGTTACCGGTCATCACCTCTCCTCTGGCTGTGCTGATGGGGATCCAAGGGGTGCTGATCCGCCTGCGCCTGGAAGGCACCCTGTTGGGGGTGGTTTTGGTGCATCTGATCCCGACCATCCCCTACATGGCTTTGGTGATGGGCAGTGTGTTTGCCCGCTTCGACCGCAGCTACGAGGCCCAGGCCCGCTGTTTGGGGGCGGATCCCTGGCAGGTGTGGTGGCAGGTAACGTTGCCCCTCGTGGCCCCTGGAGCAGCTATTGGGGCAGCCTTTGCCTTTTTGATCTCTTGGAACGAATTTTTGCTCACCTTTTTCGTCGGCGGTGGGCGGGTGCTCACCCTGCCGATGTTGCTCTACAGCCTCTTGCAGGGGGGGAACCACACCTCGATGGCCGTGGTGGCCCTCCTGTCGGTGCTGCCGGGATGGCTGGCCCTGTTGGCAGCCAGTTTCTGTTTGGGACAAGCGGTCGGACTGGCGCCCACCGCGATCCCAGAGGAAGGGAATTAGTATCCTTTCAAGGCCAAGTTAGGAGTTTGCAGAGCGGCTTCCACCCGCTGCACCTGGGTTTTGAAGCTGCCGTCCTGCTCCAGCCATATCTGCCTCAAAGCCGGGGGGATCACGTCCAGGCCAAACCGAGGGCTCTTGGGGCGAAATTGCACGCAGGTGGAAGGACAGGCCAAGTAATCGACCCCCTGCCGGCGGCGGTGCAGGTCTTGGTGGATGTGGCCGAAGAGCACCAGGCGAATGTGGTCGAACTCGTCCAAAACCCCAAACAGCCGCTCCGGCTGCTGCAGGGCACTTTGGTCCAGCCAGGGAGAATCCACCGAAAAAGGAGGATGGTGCAAGGCCAGCAAAACATGGTGTTGGGCGGCTTTGCTCCGCTGCAATTCTTGTTTCAGCCACAGCAAAGTGCGCTCCGTCAGGTAGCCGCTGTCTTTGCCCGGCACTAGAGAGTTCAATAGAATCAAGCTCCAGTTCTCTCGACTGAAGCTTTTCTCCCCGTGTACCCGCTCGGCGCGGAGCTCTGAGTTCATGTTATGAAGGCGATCGTGGTTCCCCGCCAGCCAATAGGTGTCGATGGGAAGAGCTTGCAGATGCTCTCGCAAACGGGCGTAGGCGGCGGCGCTGCCATCTTGGGCGAGATCCCCGGTGAGCAGCAGCACATCCGGCAAGGGATCCAAGGCGGCAATGGCCTTTTGCACCTGCAGAAAAGAGGTCTCTGTGTCCACCCCCAGCAGCCGCTGGTGTGGCTTGGCAAACAGATGCAGGTCGCTGATCTGAACCACGTAAACAGTCATGGAAGCGGCTGGAGAGAGGCGGGATCCCCTCTATAAAAAACACCACCGTTTTAGCACCGGATTCCCGGCTGGGATCGGCAGGCAACTCCATCTGGAAGGCCCAGCTTTAACTTGCCCAAGTCCGCCCCGTCCCCTTCATGAGAAAATCCTCAAGAAAAAGCTTCAGGAAACATTTAGAGAACGGCCCACATTCCTAAAAGCGGCTTGCACCTGCGGCCAGCGGGATTCTTGGGTGGAGGCCGTCAGAGTATAAAGGCGATGGTGGCGCACGGTTACCGTCACCACTTCATGGCGAAGCTGGGATCCCATGTCGGTTTGGTATTCAAACAGGTAGTAGGGCTGACCTTGCCGCTCAAAGGCTTCGGCAGCCAACAGCTTGGCGGAGCGACCGGATCCCTCAGGAGCGATGATCTTCTCTGCCACCAACTGCCCCACCTCGTCCGGGCCACCCAGGTCGGCGATCGTCTCTCCCTTATCAAAGGGGGCGATCATCAAGCTGACATTCTCCGTCTCGTACACCAGGTCGCGCAGCAGCACCGTCGGCCCTTTCCCCGGCCCGAGCTTGAGCGCCACCATACCGTTGGGATAGGCAAAGGCAAAGGCCCCGCTGGGATCCCTGTAGGCCCGCAGGTTGGAGCCTGCAGAGCAGGCACTGGTCAAAAGGCTGAGGCAGACACAGAGCAGCAATAACGCTCTGGACAGCCGTAGAACCAATCGGGCAGAATGCCCGCCCTGTGCTGCTGACATCGCTGGGATCCTCCCCTCAGATGGGTTACCTATCCTTATCATCCTAGTACGAGCGCATCAGCGCTAGCCCGTTGACCCTCAATGGCAAGGCTCCCCCTTGTACAGCACGGCTACCGCATGGGCTCAGACGGAGATGTTCGGCCCAGTTGCCGAGGAACCCGGAAACAGGGGATCCCCAGAATGGGAAGCTGCTGCCGCTATTGAGGGAGCCGCTTCTCGAAGTCCAAATCTGGCAGCGGCAGGTTGGCCGGCGCGCCCCCCTGGCCCGTCAGCATCGCCAAGCGGCGAGAGATCTCATCGTCCATGGCCATCTCGTCCAGTTGAGCGGCAATTTGCTCGCTGCGATCTTCCGAAAGCTCGCTCAGGGCGCGGGCCTTGAGCTGGCGAGCCTGGACAGCGTTTTTGGCTGCCTCAAATTGCGACTTGGCTGAGTCGATGTTGTAGGAATTGTTGACACGGGTCATCTGCTCGAGAGCTTGGTTCACCTCGTTGATGTCTTTGAGGTTGCTCAGCTCGCTCTTGTAGGCGGCCAGTCGCTCCTTTTCGCGGGCCAGCTTCTGCTTGGCCGCGTTGACATAGCGCTCGGCAGTTTCCACATTCTCTTTGAGGGGGCCGAGAATGGCCTCAATTTGCAGCGCTTGGGACATGGCCAAGCGGGCCGCCTCTTGATCGCCCCGTTGGGCGGCCAGGCGAGCTTTGTTCTCCAGAGCCTGGTACTCCCGCACCTTTTGCATGTACTTCTGCTCGGCCCGCTGATAGGCAGCCACTTGGGTGGCAACGGCTTCGGTGAGACGCTGAACCGTTTCCTGCATGGTGCGCAGGGATTCTTCCGCCACCATCACTGCCCCTGTGCCCCCTTTGTCCACGGGGAGCCCCCACAGCCAGTTCCAAGTTCCGACGATGACGCTGCCGGCCCGTTGCCCGAAAATGCCGTAGATGATCTTGCGTGCACCCATGACCTGACCCTCCTGTTTGCTCTTGCCTCTACTGTATTTAACTTTCTCCGCAACTGACAGATCTTCTAGGGATCCGGCAAGTGGACAAATTCAAACCCCCGCTCCTTCAAAGCCGGGATCAACTGCCGCGCCACCTCAGCCACTTGGGATCCCCCCTGGATCCCATCATGGAGCACGATCAAGGAGCCAGGCTGTACCTGGGCCAGCACCCGCTCCACCACCACCGCTACCGGTGGAGTCAGCCAATCCTCGGGTACCACGCTCCACATCACCGGACAAAAGCCCCAACGGCGCAGATCCACAAGCGTCTGCGGCCAAAACAAGCCATTGGGCGGGCGCACAGCCCGATAATCGCCGGGGATCCCGCCACAGGCAGCCACCAGGGCAGCTTGGCTGCGCTTCAGGCTCTGCCGCAGTTCGTCGGGGGCAAGCTGGGTAAAAGAGCGATGCTGCCAGCCGTGAAGGCCAATGCGGTGACCTTGCTGGCGGATCTGACGGGCTAGGTGGGGCCAGCGCTGCACCCGTTCTCCCAGGACAAAAAACGTGGCCGGCACCTGAAAATCCAGCAAAACCCGCAACAGAGCCGGGGTGTACTCGGGGTGAGGGCCATCGTCAAACGTGAGGGCCACCCGCCGAGCATGGGGATCTGCCGGCAGCTCCCACAGGCCCTCGGGAAAGAGGATCTTGAGGCCCCAATGCAGGGGTGGGTAGAAGAATGAGGGCAAGATTTGCCGAGAAGAAAAGAGCATTTCCGTTAGCCTGGCAAGTCTACAGATAGCTTGAGCCTAGAGCCAGTTCCCGGCAGCGTTGAGCGAGCAGTTGAAGCAACCCATTCAGCTAGAAACCGCAGAAGCCCCGCGCTCTGGCGTAGCCGGTCGCGAAGCGGGACGGAGTCCTTGCGTCGGGAGGAATGCGAGAAGCCGGACAACAATGTAGTTTACGTGTGACCGCCCACAGCAATCCAGTCGCAGCTTCTTCCAGCGTTAGCAATATAGGTCCATCTCTAGATCCATCTCTTGCGTAGGAAGGATCCCGCTTGGCTGAGGTTCACCTCATCAACTGCTGGGAAGCCAAGAGCCGGCACTAGGGCAAACTGGATCTATCTGGCCGTGCTGTCGCTATCTGGATCCCTTGCGGATCCCAACGAAGCAGTAAAATTGAGGTCAGGCTGACCGTAGAGGTGTCGAGTTGGCTGCCAAAGCCTGGAAACTGTTTTGAAAGCGAGGAAAACGCCGTGGAGCTAGCTGAGATTGAGGAGTTGATGAACAAAGCTGTGCAAGCCACACAGCGCTCCTTTAATACGGTACGCACCGGGCGGGCCAATGCCAGCCTGCTGGATCGCGTGCAGGTGGAGTACTACGGCGTGCCCACTCCCCTGAAGGCCTTGGCCAGCCTTACCACGCCAGACTCCAGCACTCTCTTGATCCAGCCCTTTGATCCCTCGACCTTGGCGGCCATTGAGCGGGCTATTGTCGCCTCTGACCTGGGCTTAACCCCCAGCAACGACGGTAAGGTGGTGCGCCTCAACATTCCCCCTCTGACGGAAGAACGCCGCAAAGAGCTGAGCAAACAGGTGGCCAAACTGGCCGAAGAGGGTCGGGTCTCGATCCGCAACATCCGGCGGGATGGCATCGACTCGGTGCGCAAGCGGGAGAAAAACGGCGAGCTGTCGGAAGATGAATCCAAAAGCTTGCAAGAGGATATCCAGAAACTGACCGACCGCTACATCAAGAAAATCGATGAGCTGCTGGCAGAAAAAGAAAAGGAACTGACCACTCTTTAAGGCTTTGTCCTTGAAGCACCCCTGCCAATTCATTTTTGGCCCACAGCAGTCAAGCGGCAGTTCTCTCCCTGTGGCCGGGATCCCAGGTTGGGCCAGGATGGAAGGAAGAAGGCGGCGGGCATAGCTGTCCATGGATCTAATCCTGTGCCATCAAGCGGCGGACTTCGACACCTTGGGGGCAGCGGTGGGGGCAGCGCGCCTGTACCCGGGAGCCCGCATTGCCTTGACCGGGGGATCCCTGCCGGGGGTACAGGAGTTTTTGGCCCTGTACCGGGATGAATTTCCCCTCATCGAGCTGCGTTCGGTGGATCCCCGCCAGGTGCAGCGGTGGATTGTGGTGGATTGCCACGATCCGGATCGCCTGGGCAAGGCCGCCGCTTGGGTGAATGTCCCCGGCGCGCAGATTGAGATTTTCGACCACCACCTCCAGGATCCGGAAACCCCGCCAGATTGCTTTTGGCCGCAGCAGCAGGTTACCTGCCATATCGAGGCTGTGGGATCCACCTGTACATTGCTGGTGGAGCGGCTGCAGGCTGCCGGGATCCCCCTCAGCCCTTTTGAGCGGCTGGCGCTGGCCTTGGGCATCCACATGGACACCGGATCCCTGACTTTCCCGGAAACCACCGCCCGCGATGCTGCCGCCCTGAGCTGGCTGTTGCAGCAGGGGGTAAACCTGGTCTTGTTGCGGCGCTTTTTGGGGGATGGCCTCACCCCCCAGATGCGCGAACTGCTCAGCCAGGGGCTGGCCCAGATGCAGGTAGAGCAGGTGGGGGAGTATCGCCTGGGAACGTGGCTGCTGGAGCTGCCGGAGTTTGTGCCCGGCTTGGCCGGCTTGGTGATGCGGCTGATGGATCTGACGGGGGTGGACGTGCTGCTCTTGGTGGCGCGGCAGGGGGAGCGGCTGAGCCTGATCGGGCGGGCACGGCAGGAGTTTGCCCGCCTGAGCCAGGTGATGGCCCTCTACGGTGGCGGCGGCCACGACTGTGCAGCGGCGGCCACGCTGAAAGCCAGCCCCGACCAGCCTTTGCCCGACCCGGCCCAAGTCCTGGCGGCCCTCAGCCAGGCGGTCAAAGCGCGGATCCCACCCCCGGTGACGGCCAAAGACTTGATGTCGGCCCCGGTGCGCACCATCCGACCGGAGATCACCATCGACGAGGCGCAGCGGGTGCTGTTGCGCTATGGCCATTCTGGCCTGGTGGTGGTGGATGCCCAAGGCCGCTTGGTGGGGGTGATCTCGCGGCGGGATATCGATATCGCCCTGCACCACGGGTTTGGCCATGCCCCTGTCAAGGGCTACATGACCACCGACGTCAAGACGCTCTCCCCCGACACGCCGCTGGCGGAGATCCAGCGGTTGATGGTGCAGTGGGATATTGGCCGCCTGCCCGTGCTCCAGGATGACCAGTTGGTGGGCATCGTGACCCGCACCGACGTGTTGCGGCATCTACACGAGCTGCCGGCCCTCTCGCCGCAGTTGGCTTCCCCTGCCCTTTCCTGCCCTCTGGATCTCACCTTCGCGGCTCTGTCGGAACGGCATCGACAGTTGCTGGAGCAGGCCGCCCGCATCGCCGATGAAAAGGGCCTGAGGGTGTATCTGGTCGGGGGAACGGTACGAGATCTGTTGCTGCACCGGTGGGGGCGCCCGCCCTCACCCAACCTGGAGCGGCTGGATCTGGACTTGGTGGTGGATGGGCCTTACCCCTTGGCTATCGCCGGGACAGATCCCCCAGGCTGGGGCTTGATTTTGGGACAAGCGCTCAAACAGCACTTCCCAGAAGCGCGGCTGGAGATCCACGGCAAATTCCAAACGGCGGCTTTGATCTGGCCAGGCGGCTTTTGTGTGGATATCGCCAGTGCCCGCACCGAGTTTTACCCCTACCCGGCCTCGCCCCCCGAAGTGGCCATGGGATCCATCCAACAAGATCTCTACCGGCGGGATTTTTCCATCAACGCCCTGGCCCTGCGCCTCAACGGCCCCCAGCGGGGACAGGTGCTGGATTTTTTCGGCGGACAAGCGGATCTGCAGCAGGGGATCATCCGCGCCCTGCACCCCAACAGCTTCATCGAGGATCCCACCCGCATCTATCGAGCAGTGCGCTTTGCGGTGCGCCTGGGCTTTAGCTTGGACTCGACCACAGAAAAATGGATCCGCGCTGCCGTGGCCAGTGGCCTGCACGATGCTGTCGGCGGGGATCGCCTCAAGCAAGAGCTGGCCTACATTTTCCAATCCCGCGATTGGCCGCAGGCTTTTGAGCGGCTGGCGGAATGGGGAGCCTTGCGCTGTATTCACCCCGACCTGGAGTGGGATCCCTCCCTGTGTCGGCGGTTGCAGCGGGTGGGCCGCTGGGCCCATCACTTTCGCCGCCGCTATCCCGAGCTGGGCTCCCAGGAGATCTGGCAACTGCGCCTCGAGGCTCTCCTCCTCACACTGCCCCAAGCGCCCCAGGTAGCCAACCAGCTCCACCTCACCCAAGCGGGCGTCGAACGCCTCAGCCAGTTCCCCCACTACCAAACCCTGCTGGCCCAACTGAATTCTGGATCCCTGTCTCCTGCCCAGGTGGTGCAACGGCTGCAGGGGCTGCGGATCCCGGCGGTGATTTTGTTGGCCAGCCTTGCCGACAAACCGGCCCGGCGACTGATCTGGCGCTACTTGCAGGAGTGGCACTGGGTCAAGCCGCTCCTCAACGGCCATGACCTGCGTCGTCTGGGCTATAGGCCAGGTCGCTCTTTCCAGGCGATCTTGGAGCAACTGCGTTGTCTCACCCTCAACGGCGAACTCACCACCCCGGCAGAAGCCGAAGCCTGGCTACAAGAACACTTTCCCTTGCCGCCAGCTCAACCCAGCGAGGAGCCCCATCAATCGAAATAGAAGAGAGTTACCAACTTGTGTTGCTCCTCGGCGTGCTTACAGGCATCCAGGAGCGTGACGCTGTCGTGAAAGACAAAGCAGATCAACTGCTGACACTTGCTGATGATCTCCAGATTGCACAGGCGGCTGGCTTCTGCCAGGGGAAGGTGGTCATTTTCGGGGTGCTCTACCAAATGCAGCACCTGCTCCAGGCTGGCCCGCGACTCTGCCGGCTGTCGCTCCAGGCTTTGCGGCAAGATCACCGTCAGCGATTTCATGTCCGCCCGCATCGCCCCCCGAATCACGGCCAGGTTGGTGCCAATGGCCCCAGAGGTGAGGATCTGGTTGCCGGTGAGGGCCAAAGCATAGCTGAGGGTCTCGATGAGGTACTGGTGGGTGATGGGCACGTGACGACTGCCCAGGATTGCCACTCGTTTCGGCCCAACTTGCTGAATCGCGGCCAGCTCCTGCAAAAAGGTGTCAACGCTGGTGGGAAGATCAATAGACTGGGTCAACGGGATCCCTCGGCAAACTTTCAAGATCTTGGCTAGGCTATGCTAGCCCAATTTTTCGCCTTGGGATCCGGCCTTATTGGGTCGCGGCCTCTACCAGCGCAACAGCGCGGCTGCTCCTTGGAATTCGTGGAGCAAGCGGTCTTCGGCCTCGCCACGGACAAACTCCAGCTTGGCGCCAAAATCGCGGGCCAGCACCCAGACCTGATCCCGCAGCGCCACCGGTTGCGGCTCTGGGCAGAGGAGCCGGGCCATCTCCTGGGTTCCCCCCACCGAGCCGTCTGGGCAGCGCCAGATGGTAGTCTCCAACCTCCAGGGCAGGACGAGAATTTCCACCCGACCCAGTTGGAGAGCGTCCAGCACCGCGTCCACGCCCCAAGCGCCGGGCTGCTCCCGAATCCGCTCCAACAAGGCCAGTTCCCCTCGGCGCTCGGCGGCCTCCAGGACGGGCAGCACCCGCTCGAGGATGTCTTGCGGTGTGGGGGCGTGGAAATTGGTCGGATGCCCCACCCGCGCGACGATGCGGTTGCGCAAGCCGCGGTTGAGGTAGCCCTCAAAGTGAGACACCTGCCAGGCTTCGCCCATAAGCACCAGGCGCTCGATGCCCAGGCGATCCACCGCTTTGTCGAGGGCGTGGGCCAGGCGCACGTAAAGCTTGTGCATCCAGAGGCTGACCTTGGCCGCTTCCCGCTCCTTGGGGGAGAGTTTGTCGAAGGTGCCGCCGCTGCGGGCGCGACGCTCGGCAACGACATTCTCGATGCGGCCGGCCAGCTCCTGGAGTTCTCGCCACTCGTCGGCGCTGATGTTGGCAAAGACTTCCGTGTCCTCCCGCAGTTCTCCCAAAAAGAGCTCGTAGAAGTGCCACCTGGCCCCGGACAGGTGCAACACCCCGGCCCGCTCATATTCATCGAAGGCGAAAATCAAAGGGGTCAAGTACGGCTCACCCCAGCGGGCTTCTACCCGCCCGTGGGCCAGATCCACTACGGGCAGCTCCACCTGCAGGTCGATTCGACGCAGCACTAGCTTGCCATCAGCGTTGCGGCTGGCAAAAAGAACTAGGGTGCGGGCGGAAGGGCGCTCCTGTTCCAGCAGGGCAAGGATTTGCTCGTAGAGAGAAGGATCCCGCTTGCCCTCCCGGAACTCCGGCAGCTCTTTGATAGCGTTCTTGATGCGTCCCACCCAGGCAAGGCGGGCGTTTTCAGGACGGGCAGGGTTGATGTCGGCGTATAACGAGAGCACCGGCGTGCTGCTGTCGCCAAAGGCAGCTTGCAAATCCCGGATCAGGGTGTTGAGCTCGTCCATGGTTTTGAAAGGGCTTCACTGCAAGATATCTAAAGTAGGGAATGCGACGGCAGATCCCTCAAGGGATCCCACGCAAGATGGAGCTCAGTTGGGCTTGGCCTTGGGGAGAAGATTCTGCCTGGATCTGGATAGTGTAGCTCATGTGGCTGTGAACACCCCTGCCCAGCCAATGGCCGTAGATAGGAGCGGCATCTCTGGGGTAGGCGCTGGCCGCCAAAGCCACATGGCCATCGGCCACGGCCAGCCCTTGGGTGGGATCGAACCCCCGCCAACCGGCCCCCGGCAGATACACCTCTGCCCAGGCGTGCAGATGACGATGCACAGGCTCTGTGGTCTCCCCCGCCGGCTGCGAAGAACCGACCTGGTAGCCACTGACAAAGCGTGCGGCCAAGCCTACGGTGCGGCAGACCTCCATAAACACCAGCGTCAGGTCACGGCAGGCGCCGGTTTTGCGCTGCCAGGTCAGGCCGGCGGGCCAAGGATCCCCCTTTTCCCGCAAGATGTGGCGGCACTCGGAGTAGATGCGTTGGTTAAGCGCCGGCAAAAAAGCCGTCGTCTCCCCCTGCACCTGATCCCAGAGCTCCCAGGCCAGGCTTTGGATGCCGGCATCTGCCTGGGTCGCCAGATAGGGCTGCAGTTGGGCTGCCAGCGTGCTGGGGTAGTTGATGGGAAGGTGGGTGGCCCAATCGCAGAGCAGATAGTCAAAGGGGTTGCGCCGCAGGGTGACCACGGTGGACTGGGTTTGGATGCGCAGATGTTCGGTGGGATCCCCAAACCAGAGCTGAACCGCCGCGTTGCCATCCAGATCCACCAGCTCCGATTGGCCTGCCGGGCGGGGATCCACCTGCAGATCAAAGGCCAAGAGGGCTTGGATCCCGTTGCAACGGGGTCGCAAGCGCACAGTGTGGGGCTCCAGTTGCACCGGACAACTGTAGCGGTATTCGATGAAATGGCGGATTTGAATTTGCACGGTTCGGTGAATGGATACTCCTCAGAGCCGGCCCAACCCCAGACGAACTAGGGATGGTCTTGCTTGGCCTGTTGCCAGAGAACTTCCAATTCCTGGAGACTGCGTCCTTTGAGCATGGAGCCTTTGCCATCGCCGGGCATGGATCCTGTCGGCTCCTGGGCCAGCTCTTCCATGCGCAAAAAACGACGGGCAAAACGCAGGTTGGTCTGAGCCAGCGCTTGGGCAGCATCCAAGCCATAGCAACGGCCCAAGTCGACCAGAGCAAACAGCAGATCCCCCAACTCGGCTGCCTGTCGGGCCGGATCGGGGGGATCCCTTTCCAATTCTTGGCGCAGCTCGGCTTCTTCCTCGCGGATCTTGGCCCAGATCCCCTTCACCGTTGGCCACTCAAATCCCGCTCCCACCACCTTTTGGGAGATCTTCAGAGCAGCCATCAGGGGGGGCAAACTTTGAGCATAGTGGAGCAGCTTTTGACCAAGGCTTTGATCCGGTTGCTCCTCTTGCTTGATCTGCTCCCAAGAGCGGTGCAGCTCGGCCAGGTCTGCCGGCACAGCCTCCCCAAATACGTGGGGGTGACGACGGATCAGCTTATCGGCAATCCGCGCCGCCACAGCTTCCAGATCAAAGTGGTTCTGCTCGGCAAAGATCTGCGACTGCAGCACCACCTGCAACAACAAATCCCCCAGCTCATCGGCAATCGCTGCCGGATCCCCGCCGCGAATGGCCGCTACCGCCTCATACGCCTCTTCGAGAATGTAGGGAGTAAGAGACTCTGGAGTTTGGGCCCGATCCCAAGGGCAGCCGTCGGGAGCACGCAACCGAGCCACAATCGCCGCCAAACGACTCAGGTGCAGAGTAGAGGCGGGACGCTCCAGATAAAGGTGGGCAAAATGGCCCGTTGTCTGCGGATCCCAGCTTTGAAGCGTCAAGGGGCCGGCCACCACCTCTAAGCCTTCTGCCAGCAGCGTAACAGACTGGACAGGGGCACAGACCTGTTGCAGAAAACGGCGCAACTCCCCCAGATCCTTTCCCCCACAGCTTTTCAGCAGCAGGGATCCCTGCTCCGCAGTAGACCACCGAGCCAGCGCCTGTTGCCAGTCGGGCTGAAGACTATCCAGCGTTTGCAGCATGGTCAAAAGGGTAGGTGCGGCCCAAATCCAAAAGGCGGCTGAGCTGCTCTAGATCGATGAAACTCAACTCCAAAAGAATCATCAGCAACGGCCCTTGCTGGCGATGCTGCAGCTTTTTGGCCAAACTCAGTTGAGAACGGTCGATAATACCCGTTTCCAACAGATATTCCTCAAGGGCTGGGGGGGGAATCGGATCTAGCATGGTCGTTTCGCGGCGCTGAAGAAGGACGACTGTGAAAACTGAGAAGATAGTCAACCAATGTAACTATTCTTAACACTCCTATAGGATTTCGGCAAAGATCTGGCCAGCGAGTGGGCCAAAGGCCGGTTTGCCAAGCCCTGCGCCCACAGCTCCACAGCGAGAAAACCCCTAGATTACTCGGGTAAATGAGGTTTTCGTATCCAAAGATACAAAAAACAGTTGGAAGAGGTCATGGTATGATAGCAGACTCACGAACAGTTGGCAGCATCTCAAAAGGCTGGCTAGCTTTTCCTCTTGGGAAAAACCAGGGAGCTTGAGCAAGATGTTACCTTTTTATCCTGGCAACTTCGGTACTTAAGATAAAAATCTTACATTAATGGCTCAGGGATCCAGTGGGTTCTGGGCTTTGCCTTGTTGTTTGGGTCGGGTCAGGTTTCGGGCCTGCACCGGCCTAGGTCTCGGCTAAGCTAGAGATGGTTGCAGCATGAACTCTCCCTATGTCTGAAGCTCAGGGGTTACTGCCGGTGGGGGCGACGGTTCAGGTGGTGGAGATACCGCCCTATCTAAAGACGGCTGACCCGATGCCGATGTTGCGCCCGGCCCATTTGATCCGCTTGCACGAACAAGGGGTGATCCTGCAGCGGCGGCTGTTGGGCACCTATTGTGTGCAATTTGCCAATGGCGTCTTTCTCATCGACGGGAAATATATTGCCCCGGTGGGATCCCTGTCTTAACGGGCCCATCTCTCTTCCAAGGCAGCTCGATGGGTTTTTGGGATCGGACAGCTTGCTGCAGAATTGAGTTTTCACCTTACCGGCGGACTTTCGCGGTAGATTAAAGTGTGCCAATTGAGGTTGGATCAAGGTTTGGCTTATCCGCTGGGATCCGCCTTAACTGGCAGCAATTGGTTCTTCTGCTTCTGTTGCCCTCCATCCCACAAGACCAGCGCTGCTTATGCCCAGAGTTATCGTTACAGATCCCATCGATCAGGCGGGGATCGATATCCTCTCTCAAGTGGCTCAGGTGGATGTGCAAACCCAGCTCACCCCAGAGCAGTTGATCGCGGTTATCCCCAGCTACGATGCCATCATGGTGCGCTCCGGCACACGGGTCACCCGCGAGGTGATCGAGGCGGGGACGAACTTGAAAATCATCGGGCGGGCGGGTGTTGGAGTCGATAACATCGATGTGCCTGCCGCAACCAAAGCCGGGATCCTGGTGGTCAACTCGCCCGAGGGCAACACCATTGCCGCTGCCGAGCACGCCATTGCTTTAATGATGGCCCTCTCGCGCCACATACCGGATGCCAATGCCTCTCTGAAAGCGGGCCAATGGAATCGGCAGGAGTTTGTCGGCGTAGAAGTCTACAAAAAAACCCTGGGGATTGTGGGATTGGGGCGAATTGGCTCCCACGTGGCCCAGATTGCCAAGGCGATGGGGATGAAGCTGCTGGCCTACGACCCCTACCTCTCCATGGAGCGGGCAGAGCAACTGGGGGTGCGCCTGGTGGACTTCACGACTTTGGTACAGGAATCGGACTACATCACTCTGCACATTCCCAAAACGCCTGAAACCACCAACCTGTTCAACGCCGAAACCTTCCGTATGATGAAGCCGACTGCTCGCCTAATTAACTGTGCCCGTGGCGGCTTGGTGGATGAACAGGCGCTGTACGAAGCCCTGAAATCCGGCCAAATTGCCGGAGCCGCTTTGGATGTCTTTGCCAACGAGCCGCTGAAGGACTCTCCGCTGTTTTCTTTGGGCAAGGAAGTCCTGCTCACCCCCCACCTAGGGGCCTCCACCGAAGAAGCCCAGGTGAATGTGGCTATCGACGTGGCCGAGCAGATCCGCGATGTGTTGCTGGGGCTGCCGGCCCGCTCTGCCGTGAATATCCCCGGCTTACAGGCAGAGGTGTTGCAAAACCTGAGACCCTACCTGGACTTGGCCGAAACCTTGGGCAACTTGGTTGGCCAGTTGGCTGGGGATCGCGTCAACCAGTTGGAGATCCGCCTGCAGGGAGATCTGGCGGAAAAAGATGGGCAGCCGATCGTCATTGCCGCCCTCAAAGGGCTTTTGACGCTGGCGCTGCGGGAACGGGTCAACTACGTCAACGCCTCCATCGAGGCCAAAGAACGGGGCATTCGGGTGGTGGAAACTCGAGATCCCTCCTTGAAAGATTATTCGGGATCCCTGACGTTGATTGCCCATGGCCCCAATGGGATCCGCTCCGTTTCGGGGGCGTTGATCGGGGAGCGAGAGGTGCGGATTACCCAGATTGACGAGTTCCCGGTGAATGTGCCCCCTTCCGCCAACATGCTGATGACCCTGCACCGAGATATGCCCGGGATCATCGGGCGAATTGGCACCCTGCTGGGAGCCTACAATGTCAACATCGCCAGCATGCAGGTGGGCCGCAAGATCATCCGCGGCGATGCAGTAATGGTGCTCAGCTTAGATGATCCCCTGCCAGATGGGATCCTAGAAGAGGTACTCAAGCAGCCGGGCATTCGCGACGCTTTTGTGGTGAACCTCTAGAGCCGCTGGTAGCGATCCCCAAACCTCACTTCCCCTAGCTAGCGAGACGGAGTCTTGGCTTGAGCCAGAGCGATCTGTCCTTAAACCTGCCTCAGATCCCAGACTGGGATTGGCCGGCGTTTCTGGAGTCGCTGGGCCATTTTGGTGTGGATCTCAGCCTGGAGCGCATGCAAGTCCTGCTGCAGCGCCTGGGTCGGCCCCAAGCCGGGATCCCGGCTATCCACGTGGCCGGCACCAACGGCAAGGGATCCGTCTGTGCCTGGGTCAGCCACGTGCTGTGGGCAGCGGGCTATCGCGTCGGTCGCTACACCTCTCCCCATTTGGTGGACTGGCGGGAGCGGATCTGGCTGAACGGGGAGTACATTTCTGCCAACGACTGGAGCCAAGCGTTGGCCCAAGTGCGCGACTGCCTACAAACCTATGCTCCTGGCGAGGCTTCTCCCACCCAGTTTGAGGTCATCACCGCTGCCGCTTGGCTGTACTTCCGCCGGCAAAAGGTGGACGTGGCAGTGATAGAAGTGGGCTTGGGTGGTCGGCTGGATGCCACCAATGCCGGGATCGAGCCCGTGGTGACCGCCATCACCTCCATCGGCTGGGATCATTGGCAGCGCTTGGGCAACAGCCTGCCCCAAATTGCCTCTGAAAAGGCGGGTATTCTCAAGCCAGGGATCCCAGCAGTGTGCGCACCCCAAACCCCAGAGGTTACAGCAGTTATCCGAGCCAAGGCAGAGCAGTTGCAAAGCCCCCTACGGGTGGTTGAACCCCTGCAATGGTTGCAACCCCAAACCGTCCGATGGCGAGGGCAGATCCTCACCTTGCCCCTCAGCGGCGATGTACAACTCACCAATGCAGCGGTAGCCCTTGCCGTTGTGGAAACCCTACAACAACAGGGCTGGCAGATCCCCGATGCCGCCGTAGAAAAGGGGTTTGCCATCACCCGCTGGCCGGGGCGCTTACAACGGGTGCAGCTTGGTTGCCGCCAGTTGCTGATGGATGGAGCCCACAACTTACCCGCCGCCCAGGCTCTCCGTCGTTATCTAGACAAGCACCAACCTGGATCCCTTGCCTGGTATGTCGGTATCCTCAGCACCAAGGATGTCAAAGGTATTCTCAGCACCCTGCTGCGACCGGGAGATTCCTTCTTCGCCTTGCCAATTGCCGGACACTTAGGGACAGATCCCGAACAACTGGCCCAACTGGCCCAAACCCTGCAACCCCATCTCGCTTCAGCACAAGCATTGCCCGATTTGTCTACTTTTTGTGTTCAGATGCAGGAGTCTCAAGCTGTTGGGGAGCCACCGGCTGTGGTTTGCGGGTCTTTGTATCTATTGGGCCAAGTGATGCGGGAATGCTTGGGATGGGGATTGGCCCGTTGACAGCGGGGTTGAGCAAAGACTAGCCCCCCCGTTGGGTGGTGGGGGGGCAGAGGTGAGCCTGGCACCGAG
>NZ_JANSJH010000046.1:0-5910 GCF_047462495.1 Synechococcus sp. H55.2
CTCCGGCGGAGCCAGGCCCAACAATTTTTCCACATACTTGCCCAGCATGTCCGCCTCCACGTTCACCGGATCCCCCACCTGCAGCAGGGAGAGGTTGGTCTCGCGGTAGGTCTGCGGGATCACCGCCACCTTAAACCAGCAGCCCCCCTGGCGCGCCTCGGCAATGGTCAGGCTCACGCCGTTCACCGCCACGCTGCCTTTGGGCACGATGTAGCGCCCAATCTCCGCAGGAACTTTGAAGCTCAGCTCCCAGGCGTTGCCACTGGCGACCTGATCCCACAGTTGTCCCACTCCATCGATATGGCCGCTGACGAAATGTCCCCCCAGCTTGTCTCCCACGCGCAGGGAAGGTTCGAGGTTAACCGTGCGCGGGCGGGATCCCTGGCCCCAAACCGAGCGGCGCAGCGTTTCCGGCGAGACATCGGCCAAAAAGCCATCGGGCAGAATCTCCACCACCGTCAGGCAGAGGCCGTCCACCGCCACGCTATCGCCGTAGGCCAACTGCGGCTGTAGCTCTGGGCAGGTAACCCGTAGCTGTGAAGAACTGATCAACTGGGCTGTGCCGAGACTGCGCACCAAACCTGTGAACATGACTCTGCCCTCCTTAAGCTTTGCCAGCTGCTTTTTTGGCTTTTTGTTTTTCTCGCTCTTTGGCTCGTTTTTCAGCAGCTTTGGCTGCTTTTTCAGCAGCAATCCGCTCTTGTCGAGCTCTCTCTTTCTCTTCGGCAATCTTCTCCAAGTAGTAGTGGTAATCGCCCTGGTAGGCTACCAACTCGCCGTTGCGGATCTCGACAATTTTATTGGCCACTTTTGAGATAAAGTAGCGATCATGAGAGACCAGAATTGCCGTGCCGTCGTAATGCTGTAGAGCCTCTTCCAACATCTCCTTGGCTGGAATATCCAGGTGGTTGGTGGGCTCATCCAGGATCAACACATTGGCCGGTTGCAGCAGCATTTTTGCCAGGGCCAAGCGGGCTTTTTCTCCCCCACTCAAAGCTGCTACTTTCTTAAAAACAGCGTCGCCGCTGAAGAGAAAGCGCCCCAGCAGCGTGCGCACTTCCTCATTGTTCCAGTCGGGGACTTCGTCATGAATTGTATCGATCACGGTTTTGTTCAGATCCAAAGCCTCTGCCTGATTTTGCTCAAAGTAGACAGGAATAACGTTGTGGGGCCCCAATTTTGCGGATCCCTCGGTCGGCTGCTCCAGGCCAGTGATAAGGCGGAGCAGCGTCGATTTTCCCGCCCCATTGGGTCCTAAAAAGGCGACGCGATCCCCGCGTTCGATCAGCAGTTCTGCGCCCAAAAATAGAATTTTGTCGCCATAAATGTGGGTTAGGTTTTCGATCTTCACCACCTCGCGGCCACTGCGGGGGGCAGGAGGGAAGCGAAACCTAAGGGTGCGCACATCGCCAACCGGCGCTTCCACGCGCGCGATTTTTTCTAGTTGTTTTTCGCGGCTCTTGGCCTGGGTGCTGCGGGTGGCGCTGGCCCGAAAGCGATCGATGAAGGCCTGTTGCTTTTCGATCTCTTTTTGTTGTCGCTCGTAAGCCGACTGTTGCGCTTCTCGTTGCTCAGCTTTTTGTGCCAGATATTGAGAATAATTGCCTAGGTAGGTTCTGGAAACACCTCGCTCTGTCTCCACAATTTGGGTACAAAGTCGATCCAAAAACTCGCGGTCGTGGGAGACGATCACCATAGGGATCGTCAAGCTCTTGAGGTAGTTTTCCAGCCACTCGATGGTCTCCAAATCCAGGTGGTTGGTGGGCTCGTCCAGCAACAGCAAATCCGGCTCCTGTAGCAGAATCTTGCCCAAGGCGATGCGCATCTGCCAGCCGCCGCTGAAGGCGCTCACCAGGCGATCCCCATCCTGCGGCTCAAATCCCATTTCCGGCAAGATTTTGTCGATGCGGGCCGCCAGTTCATAGCCGTGTAGGCTCTCAAATTGCCGCTGCAGGCGATCCAGACGGCGCAGAAGGGACTCTAAGGTGTCGGGATCCGCCTGTTCCATCTGCCCGGTGACCTGGGCCATCTCCGACTGGATGCGGCTTTCTTCCCGAAAGACCGTCCACAGCTCCTCTCGCACCGTTCGGGCGGGATCCACCTCAAACTCCTGGCTGAGATAGACGATGCGCAGGTTGGCAGGGCGGATCACCTCGCCGCTGGTCGGGTCTTCTTGCCCACAAATGATCTTGAGCTGGGTGGTTTTGCCAGCCCCATTCACGCCCACCAAGCCGATGCGATCCCCGGGCTTGACCTCCCAGGTCACGTCCTTGAGCACCTCGCCGGTGGGGTAGATCTTGCTGATGTGTTCCAGTCGCAGCATGGGGTTCCTCGGTTCTGGGGGCCGACGGGGGAAATGTGGCGTTTTCTTTACATGCCTCACTCATCTTAGGCAGTCTTGGGATCCGCGTCCACGGGCCCTGGGCGGTTCCCGCTTCGTTTTTTCATCTTTTCATCTCGTCTTCTCCACTCGATGGTCGTTTTGCCGGTACCTGCTGAGGCCTTTAACATTTTCGATACTTAATTCGGAGCTTAAACTGTCCTTAACCACTAATAGAAAAAACTGAGCTAGTTTATAAGTAAGTTTAGGGTAGCCCAAGATGGCCAGCACTATTGTTAGAAAGAGGGATCGGCTAATATTACGCTCGCAGAATGACTGGTTTTCGCTTTTTATACTTATATTTGTTGCATCTGCTTTCCTCTCATTTGCCACTCTTCAGGCTGCTAGTGTAGATAGCCTAGAGATATCTTGTGTAAAGAGGGGAGTTAGGATGGCGGATTGTCAATTTACAACCATCCCCAAGCTTAGGATTTTTCCTCCTTCTAACAAAATCTACTCGGAAATTACAGGAGCTGAACATCAAACCGAAGTTGAAGAGTTTATAGATGATGAGGGAGATAAGTCTTATACTTATAGCTACTACCTAATTCTGTTCACAAGTGGAAGGATTTTGGATAGAGTGGAGGTCGATAGCAATAATCGCGCCCAATGGGCCAGTGAGCAAATCAATCAGTTCTTAGGCGAAGGCCAGGGAAGTTTAAACGTTGTCCACCATGATCTTCCGTCAAAATCTATGGATGCATTCTCTGCAGCCATTATCTTTTCATCCATTAGTCTAATTCCTCTTTTTATGTTATTTTTAATAATAAACTATGAGTCTGTTGATATTAATGGTCAGCTTAGAAAAGTTATAGTTACCCAGATTAATTTGCTGTCTAATAGAAAAACTTTTGTTGACTTCGAGGATGTCAAAAGTATTAGCCTCATAGAAAAAGTCGATAGTGATGGGTATAAGCTCTACGAGCTCAAACTTCAAACTAGAACGGCGGGTGAGATCACGTTGTTTACATCCTACATAGAAGAAAAAGCTGAGACTTTAGGAAGAGAAATTGCCACCCTGACGATGCGCCGCATTGACAGAAAAGCTCTTCCCGAACCGGAGAGGGGAGCCGCTGACTAAACGCCGTAGGAGCGTGCTTGCAAAAAAGTTTGGGACAGGAAGTTTAGCTCTTGCAAAATCCCCGAAAATGTTAAGAGAGCCCTAGGGAAGCAAAGACGCGATTTAGGGTTAAGGTATCTTTGATTTGCGTTTAAGCTTGTTGACGTGTTCTTCTTGGATTGTTAGACCCGAGGCAGTTTTTAACAATGTCGGGGTTCTTTGTATGAGGGTTGCGCCTGGATATATTGCTCTGACTTTTCTAGCACTAGCGGTGGGGGTTCTCCTGTGCAAGCTCAGGTTCCTATTCGTGAGCTCCAGCGTTATACCGGGGTTTTGGTTGCCGGTCGGATCACGAGCGTTTTCGGCAACAAGTTTATTTTGGACGATGGAACGGGCCAACTGCTTGTTGACGCCGGCCCAAGCTGGTACCGCCAGATCCAACTGGTGCCCGGCGAGCGGGTTACGGTGCTGGGGAAGTACGACGATGAAGACTTCGACGCTTACCGGATCACCCGCGAGAACGGTGAGGTCATCGAGATTCGTCCGGCAAGCGGCCCACCACCCTGGGCGGGAGGTTCCCGCGATCCCAGATAGGGCTCCAGGTTTTAAACCTTTTCCAATGCTTGCTTGTTGCTGATCGCTGCCGATCCTTGTCAACACTGTCAGGGATCCTGACTCCAGGCGGTGTTTTTATTTGAAGCTGCTCAGGACGTTTCTCGTGCTCTGCGCTGCCTGTTCCTTGGCCCCAATCCCTCTTCCAATGCTTGGGACTGGGGGGGAGGACGCCGAGGGCCCAAAGCGGGTCTTGCGACCTAAGGGATCCACTCCAGGCCAAAGCCAAAGCTGGATTCCTGTGCCAAGGTCGAGTTGCGCAAGCTATAGCGAGCAGAAAGGCGAAAGGAAGGGCTGATGGCGTAGGCAGCGGTGATCTCCGCCAGGGTGGCTTGTCCTTTTTCCTGGGGGGCAACCCAACTGTAGCTGCCGGTCAAATCTGCTGCTTCGGGCGCCAGGGCCAAAACGGCAAAAGCCCCATAGCTAACTCCGCTGAGGCTGTGGTTTTTCTGTTCCAAAGCTCGATATCCCAGTTGGGGGGCCAGGTTCAAGCGGGATCCCATAGGGGCCAGAAAGTAGCGCATCTCCGACCCGTACTGGCGCACTTCTGGATGTTCGGAAGATTGGCGATAGTCACCGCTGAGGGTGAGGCGATCGGCCAGGCGCAAGTCCTGCAGGCTGATTCGCCAGTGAGAGGAGGACTCGAAACCGGCCTGCAGGCGGGTGGGCAGGACGGGGGTATTGCGGATTTCTTCCAGGAGATTGGGTGGATTTTGCAGCCAGCGGCGCAGCACCGGGCTATTTTCCAGAACTTGGCCCTCCAGCCCCAAATCCAAAGCGGCTGAGAGCGGGGCCGGCACAGGATCTGGAAGACTTGCTTGCGTCGAATTGGCCCAAACTGGCCACCCTGGCGTCAGCTCGGCCCCGAGGAGCAACAGACCCAAGCAAAGCCCTTTGCCAGATCGCTCCACCAACTGCAACCCTCGCCTATCCCGTTTTTAACTCTAGCTGCTTCGAGAGGGATCCTCCACAGAAAACGGGACAGCGGAGAACCGGGGGCGGCTCAATGACAACGGAAAACCTAGCTCTTTCGGCTGTGGGCAACAACCCGCAGGCGCTCGGCTAACTTTTGCAGTTGCCGCTCAAATTGTAGATTCTCTCGCTGCAACTGGCGAACTTTTTCACAGCTATAGAGAACGGTGGTGTGGTCTTTCCCGCCAAAATAATCGCCAATTTTGGGCAAGCTGAGATGGGTGTAGTGGCGCATCAGGAACATAGCAATTTGCCGCGCTTGGCTGATGTCGCGCTTGCGGGAGGATCCCAATAAGCTCTCCCGGTCAACGCCAAACTCTTCACAGATGACTTCGATAATTATATCGGCGGTGATCTCTTTCGGCTCGCTGGGCGGATTGAGGATGGGTTGAATGGTCTCCACGCTCATCGGCAGGCCAGAAATGGAGACGTAGGCGACGGCGCGGATGAGGGCGCCTTCCAGCTCGCGAATGTTGCTGGTGTAGGTGGTGGCAATGTATTCGATCACCTCAGGTGGTAGATTCATCCCCTCGTACTCGGCTTTTTTCTTAAGGATGGCCATGCGGGTCTCGATATCCGGCGATTGAATTTCTGCAATCAAGCCCATCGAAAACCGAGAACAGAGCCGCTCCTGCAGACGAGGGATCAGGTGAGGGGAGCGGTCGGCAGCCAGCACGATCTGTTTACCCGATTCGTGCAGCGTATTAAAGGTGTGGAAAAACTCCTCTTGGGTGTACTCTTTGCCTTCGATAAATTGAATGTCGTCCACCAATAAAATATCCACATCTCGATAGTGCTCCCGGAAAGACTGCATGCTGTCTCGCCGGATGGCATCGATTAAATCGTTGGTAAAGCGCTCGGTGGACACGTAAAAGACCTTCGCCTG
>NZ_JANSJH010000046.1:6010-19459 GCF_047462495.1 Synechococcus sp. H55.2
GGCACCAATCGCAGACGCATTCGCGTCTCTGGGTTTCGGGCCAGAATGCGCACAGCAACCGGGCGGCAGGTCTTGCGGCGGCGGCGGGCCAAGGGGCGTTATCGCCTGGCTGTTTCTTGAGGCGCGATCCGGCTTTAAGGGCAGGGCCCTTTGTTTAGTTCAGGGTGGGATCCGCCACCATGCTGCCTGCTCCTTATCGCTTGCGGGATCGGCGAGCTTTCCAGGCGCTTTACCAAGCGGGGCAGCGTCGTTCCGGTGCGGGCTTGACCCTTCTGTTTCAGCCGATGCCCCCAGGGTGTGAAGGGATCCCCAGCCAGGTGGGGTTGGCAGTTAGCAAAAAAGTGAGCAAATCGGCGGTACGGCGGAACCGGCTGCGGCGTCGCCTGCGGGAGGCCATACGGCCTCTCTGTCCAAACCTAAAGCCTGGCTACCAGTTGCTGCTCATCCCCAAGCCCAACCTGCTCACCTACAAGTGGCCAGAGCTACAGGCAGAGGTGCATCGTCTTTTGCAAAAGGCCGATCTGCTCGTCGATCCAAGCCCAGATCCTGGGCCTTCTTAGAGGCTGGGCAGGCTGCACTACCCGTGCTAGCCTGGTGCCATCATCTGCTGCTGGTTGCACCAGATATGGGGTGGGATGTACATCAAGCGGATCGAGCTGACCCGATTCAAGTCGTTTGGCAGCACGACCTCGCTGCCCCTGTTGCCGGGTTTTACGGTCATCTCCGGCCCCAACGGCTCCGGCAAGTCTAACATCCTGGATGGGATCCTATTTGCGCTGGGGCTGTCTTCCTCACGGGGGATGCGGGCAGAGAGGCTTTCGGATCTGGTGCATTCCGGCAGCCTCAACAGCAACCGGCGGGTGGAGACCCACGTTTCCGTCACCTTCGATCTGGGGCCGGGAGAAGATGGCCAGCCCAGAGAATGGAAAGTCAGCCGTCGGCTGCGGGTCAGCCCCGGCAAGGGGGAGGATCCCGACTCCCTGCCCTACACCAGCACCTTCTACATCAACGATGTGCCCTGCACCCTGAGCGAGCTGCACGAGCAACTGGAGGCGATGCACATCTACCCCAACGGCTACAACGTTGTCTTGCAGGGGGATGTTACCAGCATCATCTCCATGAACTCCAAGGAGCGGCGGCAGATCCTCGACGAATTGGCGGGGGTGGCCACCTTCGACCGCAAGATCGCCCAGGCCAACGCCAAGCTGGAGGGGGTGCGAGAACAAATTGAACGCTTCCGGCTCATCGAGCAGGAATGGCAAGCCCAAAGAGAGCGGCTGCTCAAGGAGAGCGAAAAGGCGCAGCAGTACCAGCAACTGCGGCTGCAGTGGCAAACGCTGGAGCAGCAGCAACAGGTGTTGCTCTGGCGGCATTTGCAAGCCCAAGTGGAAGCAACCCAGGCAGCCATTCGTCAGCTTTTGGCAGCTCAGGAGCAAGCCACTGCTCAGGTGCAGACCTTGAGCGAGCAGTTGCAGCAGGCCGAAGCCGCCCTGAGCGAGCTGCAAAGCCGCATCCACGCCCTGGGGGAGGAAGAATACCTGCACCTGCAGGCCCAGATCGCTGCCACCGAAGTGCAACGGCAACAGCTCAGCCAACAGATCGCAGCCTGGCAGCAGGAAATCGAGCAAGCGCAGCGCCTGCAGCAGGAGCGCCAAACCCAACAGCAGCACCTGCAGACAGAGCTGGAACACCTGCAAAGCCAACAGGAGCAACTGGCCCAAGCCCAGGGATCCCTGCAAGCCCAGGTGCAGAAAGCCCGAATCAGCCTGGAGCAAAGCCGCGAACAACTGCGGGCCCTGGCCCAATCTGCCGAGGCCTGGGTCAAGCAGCAGCGCTACCTCACCCGCCACCTCGAAGAGATCCGCGCCGAACAGGAGCCTCTGCAGCAGGAGCAAATTCGCTTGCAAGAGCGACAACGGCAACTGGAACGGCAAAGCCAGGAGACCCAGGCGGAGATCGCCCAGATCGAGACGTGGCTGGGATCCCACCTGGCCCTCACCGCCGAGCTGGAACAGGCCTGCCGGCAGTCGGAAGCCCAGGTGCAGGCCCTGGCCCAAGAGCTGGCGCAACTGCAATCCAACCTGGAGCTGGATCGCGCCACCCACGAGCGGCTGGCCGCCGAGTTCCACGCCAAGCAGCGGCAACTGGACAAATGGGAGACCCGCCGCCAAGTGCTGCAAGAATCCCAGGGATCCCGCGCCACCCAGGCCATCCTGAGCGCCCGCCTGCCGGGGGTTTTGGGATTGGTGGCCCAGTTGGGGCAGGTGGATCCCCAGTATCAACTGGCGCTGGAGATCGCGGCAGGCAACCGACTGCACTTTGTGGTGGTGGAAGATGACAGCGTCGCCGTCAGCGCCATCAACCTCTTAAAGCGGGAAAAACTGGGGCGCGCCACCTTTTTGCCTCTGAACAAGCTGCCGCCCGCCCGCCCGCCCGCCCCCCTCAACTTAAACGGTCTGATCGACTACGCCATTCGTTTGGTGCACTTTGAAGAGCGCTACCGAGATGTTTTTGGCTTTGTGCTCGGATCCACCCTGGTTTTCCAGAGCCTGGAGCTGGCCCGGCCCTACATCGGCCAGCACCGCATGGTCACCCTGGAAGGGGAGCTGCTGGAAACCTCAGGGGCCATCAGCGGCGGCACCAGCCCGCAGCGACAGGGGATCCATTTTTCTGCCGGCGAACACTCGGAAGGGGAAGCCCTGCGCGCCCGCCTGGCCGATCTGGAAGCGCTGCTGGCCGCCCTCACCCCTCGCCTAAAAGCCGCCCAAGCCCGCGAAAAACAACTGGCCCAGACCCTGCTCCTGGCCCGCCAGGATGCCCTGCAAGCCCGGCAATATCTGGAGCGACACCAGGCCGATTGCCAAAACCAGCAGGCCCGCCTGCAACACCTACAGGGATCCCTGACGCAATGGCAAAGCGAAAGCCACCAGATCCAGCAGCGGCTGCACCAGATTCAACTCCGCTGGGATCCCTTGCAACAGCGCCTGGCCGACCTCACCCTCAAGCTCAGCCAACTGGAGGGATCCCCGGTCAACCAGCACTGGCAGCAACTGCAGCAGACAGTGCAGCAGCAGGAGAGCCACCTGGCGGAGCTGCAACACCACCTGGCCCACCTGGAGCGACAGCAACAGGAGAACCTCAGCCAGCAACACCTGAAGCAGGCCCAGATCCAGCACCACCAGGAGCGCCTGCAAGAGGGCGAACGGCGTCAGGCCCAACTTCAAGAGCAAATCGCCCAGGCCCAGGCCACTCTCGCCCAAATCCAGCAGCACATTGCCGAGCAACGGCAACAGATGGGCCAGATTGAAGCCCGCCTCGCCCACCTGCGCCAAGAGCGAGAGCGGCAGGAATTTCAACTGCGCGCCCAACAGCAGCAGCTCCAACGCCTGGAATGGGAACGCTACAACGCCCTCACCCAACAGCAAGAAAAAGAGGCCATCCTGGCCCAACTGCAAACCCAACTGCAAGCTGCGGCCCAAGCGCTGCCGCATCCCCTTCCCCCCTTGCCCCCCCACCTGACCCTAGACGAGCTGCAGCAGCAAAAACGCAAAATCGAAGAGCAATTGCGATCCCTGGAGCCGGTGAACATGTTGGCCATCGCCGAATACGAACAGACCCAAGCCCGCCTAGGGGATCTCAGCGCCAAACTGGCAACCCTGCACCAAGAGCGCACCGAATTGCTGCTGCGCATCGAGAACTTTTCTACTCTGCGCCGCCAAGCGTTTTTGGATGCCTTCCATGCCATCAACAGCCATTTCCAGACCATCTTTGCCCAGCTTTCCGAGGGCGAGGGCTACTTGGAATTGGAAAACCCAGAGGATCCTTTGGCTGGAGGTCTGACCCTGGTGGCCCGCCCCAAAGGCAAGCCGGTGCGTCGTCTCAGCGCCATGTCGGGCGGAGAAAAATCCTTGACGGCCCTCAGCTTTATTTTTGCGTTGCAACGGTTTCGCCCCTCCAGCTTTTATGCCTTTGACGAAGTGGACATGTTTTTGGATGGGGCCAACGTGGAAAAGTTGGCCGACATGATCTGGCAGCAATCCCGCCAGGCACAATTTTTGGTGGTCAGCCTGCGCCGCCCCATGCTCGAAAAAGCCGAGCGCACCATCGGGGTGACCCAGGCTCGCGGCGCCTACACCCAAGTAATTGGCCTGGTCAACCCCACCGCTCACGTCGGCTAAAGCAGCCAGCAGGCGGCCATCGCGGCGAGATCCCATCTCGCTCGCTATCCAGACAAGAGCGTAGATTCCAAAAACTCCGCAGGGCAAACCGGGAGATTTTGGTGATTTTGCAGGGCCCCAAGGCGGAGTTATGAGCTGCGCGCCAAGACCCACTCCACCAGCGTGCGCACCCCATAGCCGGTGGCCCCTTTGTTGTTGTAGCCTGCATCCTTCTCTGTCCAAACGGGGCCTGCTATATCCAGGTGGGCCCAAGGAGTTTTCTCCACAAACTGCTTCAGGAACAGGGCGGCGGTGATGGATCCCCCTGAGCGGGGGCCGGTGTTTTTCATGTCGGCCACAATCGAGCTGAGGCCCTCGAAATAGCCCTCCTCCATCGGCATTCGCCAGATTTTTTCTCCTGAGAGGTTGGCAGCTTGCTGCAGCTCCTGGGCCAGCGTCTCATCTTGGGTGAACAATCCGGCAATTTCTTCCCCCAGGGCAACCACACAGGCACCGGTCAGGGTAGCCAGGTCGAGAATGGCATCGACGCCCAGCTTTTCTGCAAATACCAGTGCATCTGCCAGGGTAAGGCGACCTTCTGCGTCGGTGTTGTTAACCTCGATGGTCTTTTGGTTGGAAGCGGTGAGGATATCCCCCGGATGGATGGCATGGCCGCTGATCATGTTTTCCGTGGCGGCGACAATGAAGTGCAGCTCCGCTTGAGGCTTGAGGGCGGCCAAGGCCCGCGCAGCCCCCAAAACCGCCGCTGCTCCCCCCATATCGGTTTTCATCATGGCGATGCTGCGGGAGTCGGTTTTGATGTTTAATCCACCCGAATCGAAGGTCAGACCCTTGCCCACCAGTGCCAATTTGGTGACGGGATCCCCTTGTGCCGGCTTGTAGGTGAGGTGGATGAACCGGGGCGGCAGATCAGAGGCTTTGGCCACACCCAGAAAGGCCCCCATCCCCAGAGCTTCACATTCTTCCTGCCCCAAGATCTCCGCCTCTAGACCGTATTCCTGAGCCAGTTGGCGGGCCGTATCGGCCAGGGCCAGAGGAGTAACGATGTTGGCGGGGGCAGCCACCAATTCCCGAGCCAAGATCGTCCCTGCAGCCATTTCAGTAGCCCGCTGCAGCGCGGCTTCGTAATCGGGGCGAGCCTGGGCCAACCCCGGCACCAAGAGGGTTACCTCCTGCACAGAAAAGCTGTTTTCCTCTTCCTGTTTGGCTGAAGATTTAAATCGATTGTCCCGGTGCGCCACCAATAGGCAGGCTTCGGCCACCGCCTGAACCACACGTACCCGATCCAACCCCGTCTCCGGCAAAGACAGCATCACCCGCTTGGCTTTTAAGCCATGAGCCTGGCGCAGGCCGTTGGCTGTGGCCCGTCGTAGGGCTTCTAGCGTCAGGGCAGCGGGATCCCCCAGCCCCACCAGCACCAGTTTGCGGAGCTCTCCGGTCAGGCGCAGGGCAACACTGCTGTTCGGCTTGCCCTGAAACCCTTGCTCCTGTACTGTTTCCGCCACCAGACCCGACCACACCTTTTCATCCCAAGAGGCGATCTCAGGGGGCAGAGGTAGGCGGCCATTTCCGCCAGAAGCCGCAAAGCAGTAGACCAGGGCACATTCCCCTTGAGTGAGTGGTGGCTCGCTGAGATGAAGCTGCATGAAAAACCCTTCGGTTACGCCGTTCACAAGCGATCCTCAGTCTATCCAATTTCACCGGCTCCCGGGATGGGGGTCTAGTGGGCGGGCCGGAAGATCCCGAAGCAAGAGGTGTAGCCGTGCAAAAAGGTGGATCCCCCAACTGGGCCGATCTCGCCGTTGCAAAAGAAGCCCCCCAGGGGTAGCTCCCCCAGCAATTCCCGAAACCGTTGCGAGTCAAAGTCGGGGGTGCCGTACAGCCCCTTGCCTCGTCCCAGACAGGAGAACATCAACGCCCCACAGGGCTCCGGCCTTGGTTGCGAGGGGCCCTCTGAGGAGTAGCTTTGCTGTAGGTTGCGCTCGGCACGATAGCGGCTGAGGGCCCACTGCAGATCTTCCGCCGAAGTCTGGGCATCGCGCAGATGAAATTGCACCGTTTGGCCGGGGCGCACCCGATCCCCGATGGCCATTGCCCCCAGCCGTGGATCGATGCCCAGGATCACGCGAATGAGAAAATCTCCCGGCGTCGGCTCGGATTTGAACTCGTCCATCAGCAGGCCGATAAAGAGAGCTTGGCGAGCCAAGCGTTGATCCGATGGGCTGAGCCGTTCGGCCAAATCCTGTAAGACCGCCAAAGGAGGACGCCCCTCTAAGCCGAGGATCACATTCCCCTCCGCTTCGGTGACGCGCAAGGGATCCCCGATGGGGCGACACCCCTGGGCCACTACGGCTTCCAGCACCACGTTGCCGGAAAGGGCCAACCCCACTGTGCCTACCCGATACAGCTCCCGCCGGGGTGTGGGGGTACGCGCATCCAGCAAGAACAGAGCATTGCCGCGCGGGCCGCGGCCGCCACTGGCCAATCCCCCCACCTTGACCGCCCCTGGATAGGCAAAATCCAACCCTTGCAGCAGCTCGGAGATGCGGGAGGAAAACCCATCCGCCAAGAGCAAAAAGTGCGGCTGGGTCTGCGGCGCAACTCCCACCAGATCGATCCACGCCGAAGGGGGTGCATCCAAGTCCGGCAATTGCTCCCCTTGCAAATAAAAAGGGCGCAAGGCTACATCCGGCAGCACCGCCAAAGACAGGGACAGGGCCGGCCCATCCTCAATTTCATGCCCCCCACCCACGATACCGCCGCCGGAGCAGCCGATCAAAACGTCCACCTCCAACAGCTCCGACAACAGGGGCAGCACGCGAATGTACTCGCTGGCAAAGGCCGCCGACACAAACAAAACCCCCAAGTTGGGCCGCAGAGGCTGAGAGGGGACATACCCGGTGAGCAGCCCCGGCAAGCTGCCGGATCCCACCGCCTGCACCTGTCGCGTCAGGGCGCTCTTCAGTTGGGCTGCCTGCAGCTTAGCCTTGGCTTCCTCCACCACCTGCCGCAGAGCCGCTTCCAGAGAAGGGAGCTGGGAGAGCGCGTTCACCCACTGCATCGGCGTGTTCCTACGGTCTGGAGTTTGCTTTTTTAGGCTAGCAATTTATGCCCGAACTGGTTGTTCGACCCAGGTTCTTTGGGGATAGGATCAGGGCAGATAGGGGCGGGGATCCACAGGTGCACCCCCGCCGGGGCGGACTTCAAAGTGCAGGTGCGGCCCTGTGCTGCGGCCCGTATTGCCCCGGCTCATGATTGTCTGCCCCTGCTGCACATACTGGCCCTGGGATACGTAGATCTGGTGGCCGTGGGCGTAGCGGGTAACGATCCCGTTGGGATGGCGAATATCCACGCGGTTGCCGTAGCCATCCCCGGCGTTGCCGGCAAAAATGACCTCCCCCTCCTGAACGGCTACAATGGGGGATCCCACCGGGCCGGGAATATCGACCCCCGCATGGAAGCGACCGCGACGGTAGCCAAAGCCGGAGGTGATTTGCCCGGCAACCGGCCAGATGAAGCCACTGCTGCGAGCCCGGGGAGGAGCTGGCGGCGCTGGCCGAGCTTGGGTCTGTCTCTGGGCTTGTCGGGCGGGGGCCGGGCGGGGGGGCTGCGTGCCCGGTGCCGGAATCGTCAGGCGTTGGCCAATGCGTAGCCAGTGGGGATTGCGCAGGTTGTTGGCCTCGATAATCGACCGCTGCGTTACCCCATAGCGAGCGGCGATCCGCTCGATGGTGTCACCGGCTCCCACCGTGTGGGTCAGGGAGCCACCGGCCAAGAGGGCCTGCCGTTCTTGCTGCATCTGCTGGGCCCGGCGCTGCTGCTCGGCCTGTAATCGAGCTTGCTCCTCGGCTTGGCGTTGGGCTTCCTCTTCCTGGCGGCGGCGCTCTTCCGCTTCGCGGGCCTTCTGGGCGGCGATCCTCTCCTTCTCGCGCCGGATCAGCTCGCCCACATCGCCGGGGATGAGTAGCCGCTGGCCGATGCGCAGATATTCAGGCCGATCCAGGGGGGTTGCCTCGATGATCCGCTGCTGCGGAACTTGGTAGCGGTTGGCAATGTCTTCCAGGGTATCTCCTGGCTGGACGGTGTAGATCAATCCCGGCTGGCTGGGGATCAGCAACTTCTGCCCCGGCTGCAGTGGCGTGCTGGCCTGCATACCATTGGAGACGGCGATAGCGGCGGCGTCGAGCTGGTACATCTGGGTCAGATGCCAGAGGGTTTCTCCCGGCTGCACCTCATGCTCGAGAATGCCTCGAGGCCCTTCCCCGGTTGGGATCTGGCCGGCCTCGAAGGCTTGCCGCAGTTGGGCTTTTTTTTGCTCGTAGTTCTGCTGCAGGGCGCCGGACAGCGTGTGCACCGAGGGCGGAATCGGCTCCGCCACCTGGGATCCCCAAGGGTGGCGATGCAGTTGTCGCTGCTGTAGGGTAGCGACCCCAGCCAAGCCCAGCATCAGCAGAAGGCTGGTGGCCCAAGCCGGATAACCCCGCCGCGCCGGCGCTGAATCCCCAGGCTCTGGCTGAGCTGTCTCAGCCTCGGTTGAGCGCCTGGCCGGCTGCAAATCCGCCATCTGCTCTGCCAAAGCTTCTGTGCAGGGATCCGCCTCCAGCTTCAGAAGCCACACCAGGCCCGTTAAGCTGAGAGAGAGGGCCAAACCGGCCCACCGGAGCCTCAAGGGGGCGGCAGGATCCCTGTCCCAGCCTTCATAGGCAGAAGGATCCTGAAGCGTTGGGATCTCGGGCGGAGAAAGGGGGCTCACGGCAGCACCCCTGTGCTCCAGCTCTCCCTGGCGGGGAGTTGAGAACGTCAATTTTGGGGGCATCCTCACACCAACAGGCTGACACTAGAGTGCAAGAGAAGAAGATGTCAAAATGAGGGGCACAGACCCCTTGTTATCCAACCCCACTGCGGTGGCTCAAGCCGAAGTGAAGTTGGATCATGAACAGGTTGGTTCGCACTCAGGTTAGGGTACCGTAGTTAACAAATCTAGACAAGCCTTTGCAGGTAATTTCGGCTAAAACGCTTACCCCACAATGATTTCAGCCCTTGGCCCGTTGAGATTTTGTCCAGCCTTATCCGATTCAGGGCAAAGTGTGCCACCTTACTTTTTTGAAAGATAGAGCCCACCTTGCTGTAGCTGAAACTACAAACTGGGGATATCAATGGACTTGGTTGTCTACAACACATTAACCCGCCGCAAGGAAGTGTTTCAGCCACTGGCAGCAGGGGGATCTGGGTTCATTTCTGCCGATCCTTCTCAGGGATCCGCCGAGGCGGCTGCTGGGGAGAAGCCCCTGGTGCGGATGTACGTCTGCGGCGTCACGGTTTACGATCTCTGCCACCTCGGCCATGCGCGCACCTATGTGGTCTGGGACATGGTGCGTCGTTACCTGGAGTGGCGGGGCTACCGGGTGAAGTATGTGCAGAACTTTACCGATGTGGACGACAAGATCCTCAAGCGGGCCCTAGAGCGGGGCGAATCGATGCAGGCGGTGGCGGAACGCTTCATCGCCGAGTATTTCCAGGATATGGATCGCCTCAACATCAAGCGGGCCGATCTCTACCCCAGGGCAACCCGATCGCTGCGGGCGATGTTCGAGCTGATCCAATCGCTGGAGCTCAAGGGCTTTGCCTACCGGGTACGGGATCCCCTTGCCCGTCAGGCGGAGATCCCTGCTTACGATGTCTACTACGCCGTCCGTAAATTCCCGGACTACGGCCAGCTCTCCGGTCGCAAGCTAGAGGAGCTGGAGGCAGGGGCCAGTGGCCGGGTGGGGGAGGAAGGGGCTGGCAAACAGGATCCCTTCGATTTTGCTCTTTGGAAGGCGGCTCCCCCTTCCGAGCCGGGGTTTGAGTCCCCTTGGGGTTGGGGACGTCCGGGCTGGCACATCGAATGCTCGGCCATGGTGCGAGAGACTCTGGGGGATCACATCGACATTCACGCCGGCGGAGCGGATCTCATTTTTCCCCACCACGAGAACGAGCTGGCCCAATCGGAGCCGATTACCGGCAAGCCGCTGGCCAAGTACTGGCTGCACAACGGCTTTGTCAACATCAACGGCCAGAAGATGTCCAAATCTTTGGGCAACTTCACCACCCTACGCCAGGCGCTTGCCGTCTATCACCCCATGGCCCTGCGGCTGTTCCTGCTGCAGACCCATTACCGCAGCCCGATTGACCTCACCGAGCCGGCGATGCAGGCGGCCAGCCACGGCTGGGAAACCCTCCAAAAAGGGATCCACTGCGCCCAGCAGTTTTGCCAGACGGCATCTCCCGATTGCGAGGCGATGCAAGCCTTTCAGGCGGCCATGGACGATGATTTTGGCACCCCTGGGGCGCTGGCCCTTGCTTTTGAGCTGGCCAAAGAACTGATCCGTGAGCACAACCTCTTGACCCACCAGGGCCACACCCACCTGCAGCCGCAGGTGCTGAGGCAGAAGAGCGCCGCCCTGCTGGAGATCCTGACCACGCTGGGCTTCTGCTGGCCCCAGCCTGCCACCGCCCAGGGATCTGAGAAAGCCGTCGCCAATGGGGAACTGGCCAAGCTTCCACCCCTCGAAGAAAAGCAGATCGAGGAGCTGGTGGCCCAACGCACGGCAGCCCGCAGGGCGAAAAACTTTGCCGAGGCGGATCGAATCCGGGAGCAGTTAAAGGCCCTGGGGATCACCCTCATCGACCAAAAAGACGGCACCACCCGTTGGCTGCGGGAGTAGGGGTTGCCCATCACGAAGGGATCCCTAGGCCGGAAACGGCCTGGCGGTAGAACTGGCGCATCTCGGCAAACCACTCCACTCGCGAGGGATCCCAGGTGTAGAACATGTGGCCGCCGCGGTAGTGGCGCAAGAGAAGGTTGGCCTTGAGGCGGGGATCCAGCTTCATCAAGTCCACCAGGTGGTCGGAGGCAAAGTAAGGGGTGACCAGGTCGTAGAAGCCGTGGTGAATGCCCACCCGCAGGTGGGGATTGAGGGCCATGCTGCTGCGCAGCTCGTCCATGGCGCCAATAAACCCTTGCTTGAGTTCCCCTTTGGGGGTAAACCGCCAGGACTTGAACACCTCTAAGTTCAGGAGGTGGTAGGTCAAGTCTGTGTCCACCTGGAGGGTCTCCCGCAGGTGGCTGTTGATGGCGGCGGTAAAGAGGCGATCCACCCCATCCAAGGTGGGATCGGATCCCTCGAAGGTAGGCCGATCCGGAAAGGGATCCACCGTGGTGACGGAAGCATCGTACAGCCCCAGCACCAGCCGCTGGGAGCGCAACAGCTCGCGGGCAAAGCTGGCCGGGTCGATCCGACCGCCTTTGTGGGCCACATACTCAGGTGAGAGTCCGATCCCTGCCGCCATCTCTGTGTAGATGGCCTGCCGCTCTGCCTCTGGCATCGCCTCCCCCATGGCCAAAAGAGGCAACAGCCGCTGGCGGGCAAAGCCTTCTGCTTTGGGCAGCAAGATCTGCAAATCCTCCCCCCAGCCACACCGCCCGTGATAGGCTGCCGTGGCCACGTAAGAGGGGAACAGGGTTGCCCAGGTGCTGAGGTTGTAATCGGTGGTCTCCAGCAGCCCGAACTCGATGGCCGGCGAGATGAGAATCGCTCCTGACAGGCCCACCCCAAACTTGGCTTGCAGCTCCTTGGCCAGCCGCGCCACCCGAAATCCCCCGTAGCTCTCACCGGCAATGAAAATGGGAGAGAGCCAGCGCTTATACCGCGAGAGGAAGCCCTGGATAAACTCGCCCAAAGATTGCAAATCCCGCTCCACGTCCCAGAAGGGTGCTTCTTTGGGGGGCTCCTCCTCCTTCTCCTCCGGCTGAGTGGGCTTGGCCGCCGGATCGGATTTTTCCTGAGAACTTTTGGCGTCTTGAGACTCCTTGGGCAGGGCGCGGCTAAAGCCTGTCCCCACCGGATCGACGAAGACCAAATCAGAAAACAGCAGCCAACTTTCGGCGTTATCCACCAGTTGCACCGGCGAGGGCGGCAGGCTGCCGTTGGGCCCAAAGCAAATCCGTCTCGGCCCCAGGGATCCCATGTGCAAATAGGCAGAGGCGGCCCCCGGCCCGCCGTTGAAAACAAAAGTCAGCGGGCGGTGCGGGGAGTCAGAATCCTGCCTCAGATAAGCGACGTGAAAGATCTCGGCCACCGGCTTTTCTCGGCGGAAGAGCGTCTGCCAGCCAGCCACCGCCCTGTAGGGGAAGGACTCCCCCCCGGCGTTGAACGTGTGCTCTGTGGTGTGCAAGACAGGAGTGGACTTAGATTCTGCAGGCATAGAGACACGGGAGCTGCAACTTGCCTATCCAGTAAATCACAAGTTGCCAGATCTCCACCCCTGCCTTGGAACAGGAGCCGAGGGTTACAGGGTGAGCGGCGCTTCCAAGGTCAGATTAAAAGATTGGCCGGGGCGCAGCACCACCACCTGGGGAGCGGTAACATTGCCTACCACTACGCCAGCCGCTGCCCCTCCCAGGACATTGCCCGCCGAGACACCGCCGGTGATGGCTCCCAAAAGGGTGCCTGCGGCTGCCCCAATGGCCGCATCCTGGGCGATGGCCTCAGCCGAATACTGCCGGGGATCTTTCTCGTCGTGAAGAATGTTGGAAACAGCCCGCAGGCTATAGGTGCGACCCCCGAGGACGATGGCAGTGGCAACAAAGCGGGATCCGCCCGGCGCCGGCTCCATCTGCCCGAAGACGCGGCTGCCAGCCGGGATCACCAAACGCCCCTGGTTGTCGAAAATGTTTTGCGTGACGGCCACTTCCAGGGGATAGATGGTGTCTGGATAAAAGTATTGCGGCCCTTCGCTGCTGAGGCTGCCGACGGGAATGATCGTCCCCTGCTCAAGGCGGTAGGTGCCCAATTCAAAAAGCGGCTGGGCCACCACCGGCAAGGGGGCCAGCAGAGGGATCCCTGCCCAACCAATCACAGCGGCTGCTAAGATAGCTTTCATTGCAAATCTCCTAATTCTCCAGAGTTCTGGCGGGTGTCTGTGGCCTTGCAGGGGCAGTTGCCTTCCCTGTGCAGATCTCTCCATAACTTCTAGGTTATCGAATCAAAGTGCCAGCCCCTTTTCCGGGGTGAGTAGCTTTATCTGCAACTTTGGGCAGTTTTGGGCAGCCCGAAAGCCTACTTGTTCAACTTGAATTGAGGCGCACGGCCCTCACCCCCAGCCCCTCTCCCAGAGGCCCAAGCGCTCCGCGCCGCTCACGCGACCACCCCCAGCCCCTCTCCCAGAGGCCCTCACCCCCAGCCCCTCTCCCAGAGGGAGAGGGGGGATGGGGCTCAAAAGTGCTGGA
>NZ_JANSJH010000047.1:0-17838 GCF_047462495.1 Synechococcus sp. H55.2
GGAGGGGGTAAGGGCTCGCTTTTGCCGCCGGGATCCAAGCGGGAATTGGGGGGCGAAGGGCCGGGATCCAGTTTGGCCCCCCAGGTGGCCAGGTAGGCTCTTTGTTCGGGGGAAAGGCGACGCACCCGGCGGAAGTCCGCGCCGGCCACGATGGCGCCGGCATAGGCTCCCGTTTTGAAATCGGGCTTTTGTCCTGGCTGGGCCGGGGAAGCGGTCTGCAGGGATCCCACAAACAGCAAAGCGCGGTAGAGATCGGCCCCGCGCAGGTCGGCATTGCGCAGGTTGGCCCCGCAGAGGTTGGTGTGGCTAAGATCGCAATCCTGCAGGTTGGCTCCTTCCAGGCTGGCCTCGCTGAAGTCCACCCCCCGCAACAGGGTGCCATGCAGGTCGGCCCCTTCCAGCATGGTGCCCAGGTTAACCACGCGGATCCCGTTGAGGCGATCCCGCTGGTAGCCGCCTTTGCCGTCCAAGATGGGCCGGCCCAGGTGTTCGTCGCGGCGCAGGGGGCTGAGCAAATTGGCGGTGGAGAGGAAACGCAGGATCTTGGCTTTGCCGAAGCGATCCACGCCGTTGAGGAGCGCCGCCGTGCGCCCGGCAGCGATGGCCCGCTCCAGGGGCCAGTCGTCCAACTGCCCATCAGGGGAGAGAACCAGGTTGGAGATGCCCTCGAAGTAGGCGTCGATGGTCTGCTGCTGGGTAATGGTGTTCTGCTGGATGGTGAGGTCGCGGGAGATAACGTACTGCCGCCAGGCAATATAGGCGGCCAGGAGAGCGATGAAGATCTGCCCGGTAGCGCCGAACACCTCCCCCAAAGCCCCAATCGCCTCCCAGCTCAGGGATCGCAGGGTTGAGAGAACCCCACTCCAGACCACTGCTCCTGCCACGGCCAAGCCGAGGGCTGCTGCCGCCCATCCCAGGCTGGGCCACGTGGTTAGCCACTGCCAGAGATCGCGCCCAATCTGCACCCAGAGCGGCTGCCCCCACCAGCCGGCCAAGCCCAGCCAAGCCAGCACCGCCCCCCAGCCCAGGGCCGGCTGCCCCGTCAACCCCGCCAGCGCCAGCAGCCCCGCCGGGATCCCCAACAGCAGCAGATTAAGCAGGGGGCGCCCAGACGAGAGGGAAGCCAGCGGCAACTCTTGGGAGGAGCCTTCGCGGGCAAGGGCTTCTTCGGTCATGGCAAGGGTATACTCTAGGGGTAGCGTTGGATCTACAAAAAAAGCCTGCGTCAGTCCGTATTTGGAGTTGGGGAAGAGGGCAGGATCCCGCCTCTCGGGTTTGGTAGGATAGCCTCGACCCTCCTTCCTTCTCTGGCCCAGCCTGGTGTGAGGATGACTCCTATGATCGCTTCCTTATCGTTTATCCGTCTGCAGAAATCCGGCGAACACCAATTTACAGCAGTCCTGCCTGACTTGTGGTTGCAGCGTCATGGTTCCCCAACCCTGGCACGACTGGCCGCCTCTCTGCTGTTGAGCACCAGCTTACTGCTGGCGGCAGGAAGGGATCCCAGTTGGGCGCAAACTTCCCTGGACACCGGCCTTTTGGAGAAGCAGGCCCTGCCCCAGGCGCCACCGCTGCCGGACGACCGCCCGGCCATTTTTGTCGATGCCGCCAACGGCAGCGATACCCAAGGGGATGGATCCCGCAACAACCCCTTCAAGACCATCACCCATGCCATTGGACGGGCGCCAGCGGGCAGCATCATCCAGCTGCTGCCGGGGATCTACAGCGCAGAAAGCGGCGAAGTCTTCCCCATCCGCCTCAAAGCTGGCCTTATCTTGCGCGGGGACGAGTCCAACCTAGGGGAGGGCTACCTGATCGATGGCGGCGGCACCTACATGAGCCCGACCCTGGCCCGGCAAAATGTTGCTCTGCTGGCCGAGACCGGCTCAGAGGTGCGCGGAGTTACCCTGCGCAACCAGGGGCGGCGCGGCTATGCCCTCTGGATAGAATCGGCTTCCCCCCGCATTCTCAACAACAGCTTTGTGGGCAGCATCCACGACGGGATCTTCCTTGCCGGCGCTTCCAACCCCTGGATAGAGGGCAACCGCTTCTACAAAAATGGGGCCAATGGCATCTCCGTCTTGGGTACTTCCCAGCCCACCATTGTCAACAACCTCTTCCAAGAGACCGGCTTTGGCCTCACCATCGACCAGCGCTCGGCGCCGATGGTGCGCAACAACCGCATCCTGCAAAACCGCACCGGCATTGTGGTTGGCGGCAGCGCCCGGCCCATCTTGCGCAACAATCTCATCGCCCGCAACTTGGAGACTGGCCTCACTGCCATTACCACCGCCCAGCCCGATCTGGGCACGGCCTCGGATCCCGGCAACAACATTTTTGAGGGCAACGGCCAGTACGACATCCACAACGCCACCCGCGGCCTGCGCCTCAACGCCAACGGCAACCAACTGGCGGGCAAAACCAAAGGGGAGCTGGATCTAGCGGGCCAAACCACGGTTGCTGCCCTGCCCAGCAGCGCCCCACCACCCATTGCTGCCGGCGGCTTGACGCTGCCCAGCGCCCCCCCGGCTCCCAGCCGGGATCCCCAGCCGGCGGTGGCCAAGCCAGCCGAAACTTCCACAAACCTACCGGTGGTGGCGGTGCCGCAATCGACGGCCCCCCTTCCCCCTCCTGCAGCGGGCTCGGGAGGGCGTATTTTGCCCAGCGGCCCCAGCCAGCCGTCAAGCACGCAACCCCAGGAGTTTGTTGCCGTCCCCTTCACCCCCGATGGCTCTACCACGCCTGCCCAGCCGGTTGAGCCGGCTCCTGCCGCCCCTGTCCGCCAGGCCTCTGCAGCTCCCCTTACCGACATCACCACCCTGCTGCCGCCGCTGGCCCGCCGCCAAGCCAGAGAAAACCCTCCTACCTCCTCCTCTGCACCCTCAAGCTCGGCCCCAGCTCCTCCTGCCCAGGCTGCCGACAAGGACTCCGTCCCGCTGACGCGAGCGGCAACCCAGTTTCGCGTCTTGGTAACCCCCAAGGGCAGCGACGATTTGCAGCGGCTGCGGCAGCTCGTCCCTGAGGCAGTGGAGACCGTGTTCAACGGCAGGACGATGCTGCAGGCCGGCCTCTACGACAGCCGCAGCCAGGCCCAGTCAGTCCTGGATCGCCTGTTGGACGCCGGCTTTGACGCAGTGGCGGAGATGATCTTCCGTTGATATCACTGCCCAGGGATCCCCCCCGGCAGGATAGGAACTCCCCAGCAGGGGATGTATGATGCCTAGCACGGCTTTTTCCAAAAGGACTGCGGAGAAAGCCGTGCCGTCAGGTTGCTCTGGGGATCAGCCAGGGCAAGCAATGGGGAAAGTCCGGTGCAAATCCGGCGCTGTGCCGCAACTGTGATGGGCTAAGGCCCTCAGTCAGGATGCCCGCCTGCGGCTTTGGCTCACAGCTTAGCTCTTCCGCGTCGCACGGAAGCAGGAGAAACCGGATGAAAGTAATTGTTGTATGTCTCAGCCTTGGGCTGGGGAGCTGGAGTTTGGGGATCCCAGCCTGGGCGCAAGCGGTCTTGGACACCAGTCTTAGTGCCGAGATTTTCAATCAACCCGTCACCACACCGTTTCGCCGCCCTGGCTTGCTGCGGGACTCTTCGCGCCCAGTCTATGTCATCACCCGCCAGCAGATGCGCGAGCAAGGGGCAAGGACGGTGCAAGAAGCCCTGCGCTATCTGCCTGGGATCCTCAGCGATGGCACAGCGGGAACTCAGTTGGGAGCTCTTAGCTCTCAATTCATGCGAGGGGCGCGAACGGCGCAGGTGTTGGTGCTCTTGGACGGCCGCCCCCTCAACGATCTGGGCTTCTTTGGCGGGTTTGACCTCTCTCAACTCACCACAGATATTGTCGAGCGAATTGAAGTCTCTCCCGGTGGCGGCTCTACTCTGTATGGCTCGGATGCTGTTGGCGGCGTGATCAACATCGTTACGGTGGAGCCACAGCCAGAAACGGAGACGGTGCTGGAAGCGGCGGTCGGCAGCTACGGCCTCAATGAGCAAGGGATCCAAAGTCGGGGCCAAGCCCAGGATCTGGGCTGGGTGCTCAGCTATCGCCGTCTGAAAAGTAACAACGACTTTCCCTTTGCAATTGAGCGGCTGGGCAAGTCAGGCAAGCGGGAAAACTCGGCGGTGGAGTACCACAACTTGCAGGCCAAGCTTACCTGGCAACTGGCCAAAGACCAAGTCCTAACAGCCAACGCCCTCTACCTCAATAAAGCCTTTCGTGTGCCCAGCAGTGTGGAATTTCCCTCTCCCGATGCAGAGCAAAACACCAACGATCTGCTGCTGGATCTCAGTTGGCTGTGGACTCAGGCAACAGGATCCCTGCAGGCAAGAGTCTTTTTTGACGATCTCAACTACCGTTTCAGTGCTCCGCAAAGCCAGGGATCCCGCGACGTCATCCTGCGCAATGGCTGGGGATCCCAGCTGCAGTATGCTTGGCAAGCCGGCGAAAACCTAGAGGGAGCTTTGGGGGTAGATTATCGCTCCATCTCAGCTCGCAATACAACTTTTTCCTTTGCCAACGGTTCTGCCAATATCAACTACGACGATACGGTTAACCAGGGCGCCCTGTTTGCCCGCCTGGATTACAGCCCGGATCCCAACTTCCACCTTGATCTGGGCATGCGCCAGGACTTCAGCAGTTTGGCCAATGGCTCGGCCACCTCGCCGGCTGTGGGGATCCGCTGGACAGTGGCGGAAGGCACCACCTTGAGAGCCAACTACGCCAGCAGCTTTCGCACCCCCTTGATCTCGGAATTATTCTTTCGGCTGCGAGGCTTTTTTGAAGTGGATGGCAACCCCAATCTCCGCCCAGAGCGAGGGGAGAGCTTTGACGTTGGCTTGGATCAGAGCCTGGGAGATTTTGGCCTGCTGCGGCTAACGTTTGCCCACAACCGCATCCGCGATGGCATCACCTTTGTCAGCCTGGGGCCGCGCCAGGGAACCTATGAGAATATTGGGCTGGTCGAATACACCGGCCTGGAAGCGGCTTTGGATTTGCGTTTGGGGGAAAACTGGACGCTTTTTGCCAACTACACCCTCAATGATCCCATCATCCGCGCTGCACTTAACCCGGCCACAGTTGGCAAACAGCTAGCCTTTGTGGGAGCCGATAGCTTCAACCTAGGCCTAACCTATCGCTATGAGCAGGGCGGGTACGGCTCGATCTTGGTCCATCACATTGGGAGCTTTTTTACCAACAACTCCAATACGGAATCCCTGCCAGGCTATACCACCGTGGCTTTGCGGGGAGGGATCCCGTTGACTGAGGCCCTGAGCCTAGAGTTGGGGATCGACAACCTGCTGGATGAGCAGTATGAAGTTTTCCCCGGCTATCCCGGCGTTGGCCGCACGCTGAGGGTGAGCTTGCGGGGGCAATTTTAGCATCCTCTCGGGCTGTTTTTGGCTAACTATCTAGAACAAGCTGCCCTAGTGGAATTGTCTGCTTTGCAGTGGAGTTTGGATACAACTCTATGGTGAGCGCGACCAACTTTCCCTCTATTTCTCCATCGACAACTTTGGCTCAAGCTGAGTCTAAACATTGCCTTTGGGTTTGCACCACCTGTGGATCTCGCTGGGTCAACGGCCAAAAAGAAGGGATCAGCAAGGGAGAAATGCTCCTAGCTGCCTTGCAATCCCAAAGGCTCAATCCCCAACTGCAACTGAAGCCAGTTGCCTGTATGAGCGGCTGCAGCCACGCTTGTGTGGTTGCGCTGGCAGCCCCCCGAAAGATGACCTATGTCTTTGGCGATCTCGATCCAAAAGACGTGGAGCCAATCTTGCAAACGGCGGAGCTGTATTTGACAAAGCCCGATGGGATCCTGCCCTGGGCAGAGCGCCCCATCAAAAAGGGGGTGATTGCCCGCATTCCGCCAATCCAATAGGAGCAACCTATGGCTGTTTTCAATCCCTGGGTCACACCCCTAAACCAAACTTGGCAAGAGGTTTCCCCCATCGGCTGGACAACCGTTTACGAAGGGATCCCGGCTCACATCGACTGTCTTGGGCCGCTGCTCTATGAGCTCTTTCAGGAGCGCTGGGCCGAGATCCAAGTGGGCCAGGTGGTGGAGGGTGGCGTCCTGGAAGCGGCCTTCAAGGATCCCCCTACTCTCTGTGTGCTCTACGACGGCTACTTGACCGTGGCCACGGAAACTTGGCATTTGCATCTGTGTTTGGAGGAACACCAGGGCGGCCCCTACCGCAGAACTCCTCCTGAGCTGCGCCGCAAAAGATTGGTCGGCCGCGCCGCCCTCTATCGCCGCCTCAATCCGCAGGGCCAGCCTCGCCAATGGGGGATCCAGTTTTGGAACGGGGCAGAGGAATCGCTGCTGCAGATCTTTTTGCCCAGTCCCTTTTTGGGGCCAGGAGAAGACTACCTGCCCGAAGGCAAAGCCGACTATCAGCAGCTTTCCCTTTATGAACGCCTGCGAGCCATTTACGTCGAGGGAAAAGAGCGGATCCCTTACGCAGATAACCCTCTCAAGCGGCCCTATTTGGCGGTTTGCCGTTCCAGCCGCTGCTATCCTTCTCGCCACTATCAGCCGGTGGTGGAAGCTTTGCAATCGGCCCTGCGCGAGGCCAATCTGGATGTTCCGGTTATCACCTCAGGATGCCTAGAAGTCTGCCAACAAGGGCCGGTGGTTTTCTACTCTGGTGACCGCACCTGGTACAAGCAAGTCACACCCCCAGTAGCGCGGCAAATTGTCCAGGAGCACCTGCTGAACAAGTGTCCCTTAAAAGCTCACCTCTTTCCTGGGGATTAGCCTATGGTCAGCCTACAAGCTCTTGTCCAGTCCATCCCCAAAACCCGCCGCGGGATCCCGGAGGTCATTTGGATCCAAGCCACCCGCGATCTAGCCCAAGGTCGATTTTGGCCCAGCCTATTGACCACCATCGGCTGCCTTAGCAACATTGCCTATACCTGTACACTGCCTTTTGTAACTGTTGGCATCGTCACGGGCACCACGTTAACTCGCCAAAGGGCAATCGTCAGCGCTTCGATGATTTGGCTGGCCAACCAAATCTTTGGCTACACCTGGCACAACTATCCCCGTACCCCTGATTCTTTGGCTTGGGGGTTGGTCTTGGGGATCGGCACGGTGGGGGTGGCGTGGCTGGCCAGCTATCGCCCGCTCTTTTTCCAGCCCCACCCTGTCCAACCTCGGCAATGGCTGCGCAATTACCTTTGGATCCTGGTCATGCTGATCCTAGGGTTCCTTGCTTTTGAAGGGCTAATCTTGGCAGCCGGCCTGGTGCTGGGCGGAACAGAGGGCCTGACCCTGCCCATCTTGGGCAAGATCTGGTTGCACAACTGGCTGTGGACGGGCTTTTGGCTTGGGATCCACGCGCTGCTGGCCTGGGACAGAGGACGCCGCCGACTGGAGTTGGCGAGAGCCCACCTCAGCGGGCTGGGGTATCCCCAAGGGAGATCCAGGCCAGAATAGGGGTGACCTGCGCGCGAGGGATCCCTTTGCAGCCCGCTCAGCTCGACAACTCCCCCTTTGACCGGCTCGTGGACTACGTCCCGCTGACGCGATCGGCTTCCTGCCGCTTGCTGCTGTTGAGCGGCAAGGGGGGCGTGGGCAAGACCACCCTGGCCTGTGCCCTGGCCCGTCACCTAGCCCAGAGGCAACCAGAGCGCCGTCTGCTGTTGCTGTCCACCGATCCGGCCCACTCCCTGGGGGATGTGCTGGGGATCCCGGTGGCCGACACCCCCCAACCCCTGCCGGAAAGTGCTCCGCACCGCTTGCGCGAATGGCCGAACTTGCAGGTGCGGGCTCTCCAGGCCGAGGTGCTGCTGCAGTCTTTCAAGCAGACCTACGGCCCTGCTCTGGAGCTCATTGCCGAGCGGGGCAGTTGGCTGGGGCGAGAGGATCTGTTGCCCCTTTGGGATCTGGACTGGCCGGGGGTGGACGAGCTGATGGCCATCCTCGAGGTCAACCGCCTGCTGGCAGGCCAAGAGGTGGACACAGTCATCCTGGACACGGCCCCCACCGGCCACACCCTGCGGCTGTTGGAGTTGCCCGACTTTTTGGATAATCTGCTGGCGGTGTTTGCCACCTTCCAGGCCAAGCACCGCGAGGTTGTCCAATCCCTGACGGGCACCTATCGACCGGATGAGGCCGATGCCTTTTTGACCCGGCTACAAAGTGAGCTGGAGGGAGGCAAAGCCCGCCTCACCGACCCGGAGAGCACCTCTGCTTGGCTGGTGCTGATCCCGGAGCCGTTGAGCGTGGCGGAGACCCGCCGCTTCTGTCAACAACTGCAAAGCCGCCGTGTGCCTGTGGGGGGTCTTCTGGTCAACCAGGTGCTGCTAGGGACGTTGGCGGCCGCAGGGGAAAAAGCGGAAGCAACCCCCAGCCGCCCCTCGCCTCTCTACCTGGCCCGCCAGCAGGAGCAGTGGCGCTGGCTAAAAACGCTTCAAGAGGAGCTGCCTGGCTATCCCATCTGGGTTTGTCCCTATCAACTGGAGGAGCCGATTGGGCCGACGGCCCTGGACAAGCTGGTGCAGCAGCTTCGCCCCTTGCCAGAGGTGCTGCCGCAGTTGGCAGGGATCCCCGCCCCGGGGGAACTCTCCCCTTCGCCGCAGCGGGACGAAGTCCTTGGGATTGCTTCTGGGCAGAGCCAGGCTTTGGGCCTTCCAGATTTTTTGGCCCAAGGGATCCGCCTTGTGCTGGTGGGGGGCAAGGGCGGAGTGGGCAAGACCACGGTGGCCGGGGCCCTAGCCTGGAACTTGGCCCAGCGCCATCCCGACCAGCGGCTCTTACTGGTCTCCATCGACCCGGCCCACTCGCTGGGGGATCTGTTTCAGACGAAGCTGGGTCAGGAGCCACTGCCGCTCTTGCCCAACCTGCTGGGCCAGGAGATCGAGGCGGCGGCAGTGCTGGAGCGCTTCCGCCAAGACTACCTGGAGGAGGTGGCGGCCATTTTGGCAGGCGAGGGGACGGCAGGGGTGGAGATCCAGTACGACCCCCAGGCTTGGCGGCAGCTTTTGCAGATGCCCCCTCCCGGCCTGGACGAGGTGATGGCCCTGCTGACGGTGCTGGAACAAGAAGCCAGCGGCCAGTTCAACCTGGTGGTGGTGGATACCGCCCCCACCGGCCACCTCTTGCGCTTTTTGCAGATGCCGCAGGCCCTAGAAGGCTGGGTGAGCCTGGCCCTGAAGCTGTGGCTAAAGTACCGCGACGTGGTGGGCAGGCCGGAATGGGCGCAGCGGCTGCGGGATCTCTTGGCCCAGGTGCGCCAGCTCCAGCGGCGGCTGCGGGATCCCCAGTTTGTTAGCTTTGTCCCCGTCTTCAACCCCGAACAGGCAGTTCTGGCCGAAACCGAGCGTCTTTTGGCGGAGTTGGATGCCCTGGGGATCCCCCATCCCTACGCCGTTCTCAATCGGGTTTGGCTAGAGGACTCCACCCCCTTGGGAGAGGCCCTCCGCCGCCGCCACCAAGCCCTTCTGGCCCAGCTCCCCCGGCGATTCTCCCAACAGGCCATCTTGATCATCCCCTTCGTGCATCCTCCCAGCTTGGAGAATATCGGCTCCTACTTATTTGCTCCCCAGGAGCCCTAACCTGGGGGTAGATCTTGCTCACCCAAACGGTATGGATCCCAGACTGGAAGAGCGCGCCCGCGAGCTGCGCGCCCTGCTGCAGAAGGCCAGCATCGCCTACTACGTCCACGATGCCCCCATCCTGGAAGACAGCGTTTACGACCGCCTCTACCGGGAGCTGCAAGAGCTGGAGCGGGCTTACCCCGAACTGGTCACCCCCGACAGCCCTACCCAGCGGGTGGGAGAAAAACCTGCAGAGCATTTTCCTACTGTCTTCCACCGCATCCCCCTCCACAGCTTGGAAAATGCTTTCAACCCAGAAGAGCTAGAGGAGTGGCAAGAGCGCCTGCTGCGAGTTTTGGGCCGCGACAGCGAGACAGAGGAGGAGCTGGAATACGTCTGTGAGCTGAAGATCGATGGCGCCGCCTTGGCCCTGACCTACCTCGATGGTCTTTTGGAGCGGGGCGCTACCCGGGGGGACGGTCAGGCCGGAGAGGACATCACCCCCAACGTGCGCGCCATTCGTTCCATTCCCCTGCGGCTGGCGACGGCAGATCCGCCTCCCGTTTTGGAGGTGCGGGGGGAAGTCTATCTGGCCCTGGCTGAGTTCGAGCGCATCAACCAAGAGCGCCGCTCCGCTGGGGATCCCCCCTTTGCCAACCCGCGCAACTGCGCCGCCGGCACCCTGCGCCAATTGGATAGCCGCGTTGTCGCCGCCCGCAAGCTCAGCTTTTTTGCCTATGCCCTCCACTGGCCAGAAGGCTGGCCGAGCGGGGATCCCCCGCAAACCCAGTGGCAGTGCCTGCAGCGGCTCAAGGAGCTGGGATTGCCCGTCAATCCTCTGTCCCAGGTGTGCCGGGGCTTGCAGGAGGTGATCCAATTTTACGAGCGGTGGCGGGGTGCCCAGCTCCCCTACGCCTGCGACGGCGTGGTGGTGAAGCTCAACTCCTTGCGGCTGCAAGAGGAGGCCGGCTTTACACAAAAATTTCCCCGCTGGGCCATTGCCCTCAAATACCCTGCCCAAGAAGTTCCCACCCGCATCCGCGCCATTTTTGCCAGCGTAGGACGTACCGGCGCCGTCACCCCGGTGGCAGAGCTGGAGCCCGTGCTTCTGGCCGGCACCACCGTCAGCCGCGCCAGCCTGCACAATGCCGATCGCCTCGAGGAGCTGGATGTGCACATCGGCGACACGGCCATCGTGCGCAAAGCCGGGGAGATCATCCCCGAGGTGGTGGGGATCCTCAAAGAGTTGCGCCCCCCCGACGCTGTTCCCTACCGCCTGCCCAGCCACTGCCCCGAATGCCACACCCCCCTGGTTCGCCCTGCCGGCGAGGCGATAACCCGCTGCCCCAACCCAGACTGCCCGGCCAAGATCAGGGGGGAACTGCAGCACTGGGCCAGCCGCGACGCTTTGGATATCGAGGGCTTAGGGGAAAAGCGGGTAGCCCAGTTGGTGGAAAAGCTGGGGGTGCGCACCGTGGCCGACCTCTACCGCCTCGCCCCGGAACAGTTGGAGAGTTTGGCAGGGATGGGATCCCGTTCCAGCCAGAAGCTGGTGCAGGCCATTCAGCGCTCCCGCCAACAGCCCTGGGAGCGGGTGCTATATGGATTGGGGATCCCCCATGTGGGGGTGGTGACCGCCCAGACTTTGGCCCAGCATTTCCCCGCCCCAGAACTCTTAGCCCAGGCCAGGGCTGAAGACATCGCCCAGATCTACGGGATAGGGGCGGAAATTGCCGAGGCGGTGGTGGCCTGGTTTGCCGATCCCGCCCACCAGAAGTTGTTGCAGGAGCTGGGGGAGCTGGGGATCCCTGCCCTGCCCCAGCAGAAGGCCCCTGCTGTTTCCCAGGTGCTGGCCGGGAAGAAGTTTGTAATCACTGGCACCTTGCCCACCCTCTCCCGCCAGCAGGCCAAGGCTTGGATTGAGAGCCGCGGCGGCAAAGTGACCGCCAGCGTCAGCCGCCAAACCGACTATGTGGTGGTGGGGTCGGATCCCGGCTCCAAGCTCAAGCAGGCGCAAGAATTGGGGATCCCCCTGCTGAGCGAAGCGGAGCTGTTGGCCCTGGAATCCGGTGATCCGCAGCCTTGACAGGGGTAGATCCCCAGAAAACTTGGGGAAAGTGGGTTGTTCTAACGGCAGGGATGATTTATGATTCAACTCTAGTGAGGAGTGGACGCCAATAGGGGGGAAGCGAACGAAACACGGACAGTTCCTTCCCCTTTTTGGTTGCCAACAAAGGCCGTCACACCCCCCCGAAAGCATCCAACTTAACTGAAAGATCCCTTGGCCTTCGATAGCCATCTTTGCCAGGGCCGGGTAAGTTCTACTATGATGGGATCAGCGGAGACGCATGTTTCCGTTCACTCCTCACACCATCTGCCGCTCGGCGTTCAGTCGGGCGGTTTTTCTGTAGACCTGTCTAGGGGGGTCACAGTTATCTCACAAGAATCTCTGAGCACTTCGCCTGGGAACAAGCCCAGCGGAGATGCTAGACTGATAGACCAGTGAGTTCCACCCGCCTCGGCATTCCTACACTCTCATAGCCGATTTGCCCCACGCTTTGATTTGTTTGAATGTCCAGTCTTCCTCTGGCTTTTGCCGGATAGGATAGCCAAGAACAAGCAGCAACGAGGATCCCATGGCCAAATATGACTCCCACTTAAGGTGCTCCTTCTGCAATAAGTCCCAGGATCAAGTGCGTAAGTTGATTGCAGGGCCGGGGGTCTACATTTGTGACGAGTGTGTGGAGCTCTGCAACGAAATTTTGGATGAGGAGCTCTACGACGGCAACCCTCCTGCTACTGCTGCCACTGCCCCTGCCCCCAGTCGTCGCGAAACCACCAAGAAATCTTTTCGCAGCCTGCCTTCTCTGGCGCAGTTGCCTAAGCCGCGCGAGATCATGCGTTATCTTGACCAATATGTGATCGGCCAAGAGAAGGCCAAGAAGGTCTTGTCGGTGGCGGTGTACAACCACTACAAGCGCCTAGCGGCCAAGGCCAACCCCAGCAGCCTCGGAGCTGCGGAGCTGGATGAGGTGGAGCTGCAAAAGTCCAACATCTTGATCATCGGCCCCACCGGCTCCGGCAAAACCCTGCTGGCCGAAACCCTGGCCCGCATGTTGGATGTGCCCTTTGCTGTTGCCGATGCCACCACCCTCACCGAAGCCGGCTACGTCGGCGAAGATGTGGAAAACATCCTGTTGCGCCTGCTGCAGGTGGCGGACATGGATGTGGAAGCAGCCCAGCGCGGCATCATCTACATCGACGAAATCGACAAAATTGCCCGCAAGAGCGAAAACCCCTCCATTACCCGCGACGTTTCCGGCGAAGGGGTGCAGCAGGCTTTGCTGAAGATGCTGGAAGGCACCATCGCCAACGTGCCCCCCCAAGGCGGACGCAAGCACCCCTACCAAGACTGCATTCAAATCGATACTTCGAATATCCTCTTTATCTGCGGGGGCGCTTTTGTCGGCCTAGAGAAGGTAATCGAGCAGCGCATCGGCAAAAAGTCGATGGGCTTTATCAAGCCAGGGGAGCAGCTAGCAGTTACCCGTGAGCAGCGCATGGCCAACGCCCTCAAAGCTTTGGAGCCGGAGGATTTGATCAAGTACGGCATGATCCCCGAATTCACGGGACGAATTCCGGTGGTGGCCACTTTGGATCCGCTGGATGAGAAGGCGCTGGAGGCCATCTTGACGCAGCCTAAGAATGCCATTCTCAAACAGGCGCAAAAGCTGTTGCGCATGGACGGGGTGGAGCTGGAGTTCGAGCCGGCTGCCATTTCTGCCATTGCCAAGGAAGCCTACCGTCGCAAAACGGGGGCGCGGGCGTTGCGGGCCATTGTGGAGGAGCTAATGCTGGATGTAATGTACGAGGCGCCCTCCCGCCGTGACCTAAAGTACATCCGCATCACCGCCGAGATGGTGGAGCGCCGTTCCACGCACGAGCTGATCCCTCACCCTTCCACCCTGCCCAAGCCTGAGTCTGCCTAGGATCTCAGCCCTGCCCGATCCCTGCTGCGTCAGCCTATGATTGGTGTTTGGTTTTGAAGTAAAGGGCAAGGGGGCGCATGGGGCGAGCGGATCGCGAGTATGCGGTGATCGGTCTGGGACGCTTCGGCACGAGTTTGGCCCTCACGCTGATGGAGCGGGGGCACAATGTTTTGGGGATCGACCGCAGCCGGGAGATCGTGCAGCGTCTGGCGGATCAACTGACGCAGGTGGTGGCTCTGGATTCCAGCGATGAGGATGCGCTGCGAGCGGTGGATATTCTCTCCTTCGACACGGTGGTGGTGGCCATCGGCAGCGATTTCGAGAGCAATTTGCTGACGACGGTGGCCCTCAAGAGCTTAGGGGTGCGCAACGTGGTTTGCAAGGCTTCGACGGAGCGGCAGCGCTCGATTCTCTTGCGGGTGGGCGCCGATCGGGTGGTGTTGCCGGAGCAGGAGGCGGGCCGGCGTCTGGCTCAGGTGTTGACGGCACCAGGGATCCTGGATCAATTGGAGCTGGAGCCGGGCTACGGCATTACCGAGCTGGAGGTGCCGGAGGCGTTGGTGGGCCATACGCTGGCGGAGTCAGACTTGCGTCGCCGCTTTGGCATCACGGTCTTGGTGGTGAAGCGAAAACAATCGTTGGTGGTCTCACCGCCAGCAGACTACCTGTTGGAGAAGGGAGATCTGCTGGTGGTGCTGGGGGCCAATACCAATATCTCGCGGCTGAACGAGATGTAAGGGGGGATCCGATGAGAGAGGGTTGTGTCCCGCCGTCGCAACCCGAGGGGGCTGGGGGCTGGGGGTCTGCCCGAGCTGCGGGAAGCCCTCGCCTGATGCTGCCTCAGTCCTCTTGGATCCCGGCCAACCGCTTGCATCGGCTCGTTTTTGGGGACAGGCGTCGCCCGCTGCCGCCGCCTCTGCGCCTGGTCGCAGGGTTGGGCCTGCTGGCGGTGGTGGGAACTTTGCTGCTGATGCTGCCGGGGATCGGGCGCGGAGATCCCTTGAGCTGGAATGAGGCGCTATTCACGGCCATGTCCGCCCTGAGCGTAACGGGGCTCTCGACGATTGTGGCGGCGGAGGATCTCACTCTGCTTGGCCAGATCGTCTTGCTGCTGTTGATCCAAATTGGCGGGGTGGGCTTCATGGTTTTGGCGGTGGTGGTGTTCCAACTGATCGGGCGGCGCATCTCCCTGCTCAACCGCTTGGCGCTGTGCAATTCGCTGGGCCTGATCGATCCGGGGGCCATTCTGGAATTGACGCGGCGGGTGTTGATCGGGGTCACCCTGATCGAGCTGGGAGGGGCCCTGCTGCTCTGGGTGCATTGGCGGGATCTCTACGGGCCAGGTCGGGCGGTTTTTCTGGCCATTTTTCACGCCGTGTCAGCTTTCTGTAATGCGGGGTTCGACCTATTTGGGCAGGAGGGGATCCCTACGGATGGCCTGTCGCTGGCGATCTTGGGCGCTCTGATTTTTATCGGCGGCTTGGGCATCCCGGTTTTGTCGGATTTGTTAACTTGGCCGCGGGGCCACCGTCCCTCTCTGCACACCCGCATCACTCTAGTTGTGGTAGTGGTCTTGCTCTGCACAGGCGGCTTGGGGATGTTCTTGGCCGAGAGTTTGCCCGAGGGATCCCTGCGGGAGCTGAACTGGCCCCGCCGCTTGGGCCTGACGTTTTTTCAATCGGTTTCGGCTCGTACCGCCGGGTTCGCCGGGATCCCCATTGAGGATTTGACCCCGGCAAGTCGGTTGTTGCTGATGGCTCTCATGTTTATCGGGGCAGCTCCGGCTTCTATGGGGGGTGGCATCACCACCGGAACCTTGGCGGTGTTGGTGCTGGCCCTGTGGGGCTATGCCCGCGGCCTGCCCAGCGCCCAGATTGCCGGGCGCAGTTTGGATCCCTCGATGGTGCGCAAGGCGGCGGCGGTGCTGACGGTTTCTCTGTTTGTGGTGCTGTTGGCGGCCTGGCTGATCTTGATTTCCCACGGCAACAGCAGGCTGGATCCGGTGTTGTTTGAAGTGATCTCCGCTTTTGCCACCTGCGGTCTCTCGACGGGGTTTACCGGGGAGCTGAACTTGTTTGGCCAACTGATCATCGTTTTGGTGATGTTCTGGGGCCGCTTGGGGGCACTGACCATCGTCTTGGCTTTGGCCCAACAGCAGCCCCGCCCGTTGGTGACCTACCCTGAAGAGTCGATCCTAATCGGTTAGCTAAGGCAGTCTTCGTTAGACTGGGTATCGGAGTTCTCTGTCTCTCGCGTTGCCAGGAGCCATCCGTGTCCAAGTTCCTTCTCATCGGTTCTACTGAGCCCTTCAGCGGCAAGTCGGCAGCCATCTTGGGTTTGGCCAAGCATTTGCAGCGGCAGGGGGTGCAAGTTACCTACAGCAAGCCGATTGGATCGTGGGCTAGAGAGGATGGCTCCCCGGAAGGGATGGATCCGGATATGCGCTTTGTAGCGGAGACGCTGCGGCTGACTCAGATGCCTCCCATGCTTCTCCAGCTCAACGAAGAGGCGTTGCTGGCTCACATCCAGCAGTCGCTGGAGAAGCTGGCCCCCGCCTGCTCCGTTGCCCCTCTGCTGGAGTTTGCCGAGGGATCCGCTGCGGATTTGATCCTGCTAGAGGGCCCCGCCGATCTCTACGAGGGAGAGTTGTTTGGCCTCTCCTTGGCCAAAATGGCCCAAGCCCTGGATGCTCAGGTACTGCTGATCAACCGCTACCACTCCCCTTTGGCGGTCGATTCTCTTCTCTTTGCCCACCGCCAACTGGGATCCCATTTGGCCGGCGTGCTGCTCAACGATGTGCCGCCCGACCAGATGGAGCCCACCAAGACCACCGTTCGACCCTTCCTGGAGGCGAAAGGGATCCCGGTTTTGGGCATTTTGCCCTCCCACCGCATTTTGCGCAGCATCAGCGTCGGCGAGCTGGCGCGGCAACTGGAGGCCGAGGTGCTCTGCTGCCCAGATCGCCTGGATTTGATGGTAGAAAACATCGCCGTGGGGGCGATGAACGTCAACTCGGCCTTGAAGTACTTCCGCAAGCTGGAGCACAAGGCGGTGATCACCGGCGGAGACCGCACCGATATTCAACTGGCCGCCCTGGAAACTTCCACCCTCTGCCTGATCTTGACCGGCAAGCTGCCTCTGGATCCCCGCATTCAATCTCGAGCAGAAGAGCTGGAAGTGCCGATCCTCTCGGTGGATCTGGACACTTTCACCACCATTAACCGCATCGAACGGGTTTTTGGCCAAATTCGCCTCCATGAGGAGGTGAAAGTCCGCTGCATCCAGGAGCTAATGTCAGCAAATTTTGACTTTTCTCGTCTCTATGCTCATTTGGGCTTGACACAACCCCTAGTGTCAGCGGCGGGCACCTAAAAAAATCATTATCAGACCTCTCTACCCCTAGTGCTTAATTAGATATTTTTCCAAAACTAAGCACTATACCTGATCAAGATGAAAATAAGCTCTGTTCTGGTGCGCTGGCTTCTAGTGTCTGATGCTTTCCAGCATCTGCAATGATTTCTGCAAAAAAACGCAGAGATCTCTCGCCGAGTTGGCCTACTCGCTGAATTGGGGGGATATCATGCGAGTATTCATCACCTCAACACACCACTCCTCCCCCAGGTTTTCTGGGGGTTTTTGTTTGCGCTGTTTTGGCAGGAGTTCCCTATCTCTATACCCTAACGGGGCTTATGCTGCTGATGGTGTGAAATAAGGCTTCGCTGACGCTGTTTCCACTAAATATCTACTAAGTAGTGGCGCTGACAGGCCTGGGGGGGTTAAGATCCAGTGTCTGTTGCGAGCAGGGATCCTGAATGATGGCCCAAGTCTCACGGATTCACAACCGTGGAGGAGCGCGCCCTAGCCGTCCGGTTGCTTGCCCCCACAGCGGCATCTTCACTGACGGGGGCTGTTCCCCCAATCCGGGGCCAGGGGGATGGGCGGTGGTGGTGGTTGAGGATGACCAGATTGTGGAAGAGTTTTGGGGAGGGGATCCCGCCAGCACCAACAACCGCATGGAATTGACCGGCCTCATTCGGGCCTTGCAATACTGCCGCGATACCCAGGACAACCGCATGGACACCATCTACAGCGACTCCCATCTCTGTGTGCAGACCTACAACGATTGGATGGAGCGCTGGGCAGCGCAGGGGTGGCGGCGGCGCACGGGGTCGGTGGAAAACCTGGACTTGGTGCAAGAGCTGTATCAACTGAAACGGCAGTGCCCGCAGGTGCGGGTGGCCTGGATCCCGGCCCATCGGGGTCTGCGCTGGAACGAATATGTGGATGGGCTGGTCGCGCGCGCCCGATCC